>JAUICS010000076.1 GCA_030427765.1 Alphaproteobacteria bacterium | reverse complement strand
ACGGTATTTTAATAGATGGCAAACGTGTGCACCGTTTCCGCAGCCGTGATCCGCAGGACATTGATTGGGGTAAGCTTGACATTGATGTGCTGATGGAATGTACGGGTAAGTTCCGTGACCGTGAAGGTGCAACGATGCACCTGAATGCAGGCGCAAAAAAAGTTCTCATCTCCGCACCAGCGGATGGTGAAGACCTAACCGTCGTTTACGGTGTTAACCATGATAAATTGAAACCGGAACATAAAATCGTTTCCAATGCGTCATGTACAACCAACTGCCTGGCCCCTGTTGCCTATGCCTTGAATGAAACAATCGGTATTGAAAAAGGGTTTATGACGACCATTCACGCATATACCGGTGATCAGAACATCGTTGATTCATCCCATAAAGACCCTTACCGCGCACGTGCGGCCGCCATGAACCTTATTCCAACATCTACCGGCGCGGCAAAGGCCGTTGGTTTGGTCTTACCAGAACTGAATGGTAAATTGGACGGAACATCCATACGTGTACCGACACCAAACGTATCACTTGTTGATTTAAAATTTCTGCCAAGTCGCAATGTAACTGCAGAGGAAGTCAACGCCGCCGTTACGGAATACGCGAACGGGAAACTAAAGGGCGTACTAGCCGTTTATGATGATCCTTGTGTATCATCTGACTTTAACCATGATCCACATTCATCAATCTTTAGCCTTAATGGAACGAAGGTTGTTGACGGTAATTTTGTCCGTGTTATGGCATGGTATGATAATGAATGGGGTTTCTCGAACCGCATGATTGATACTGCCATGAAAATGGCTAGTCTTTAAGATTATCTTGCAAGTTCAACCGGCTCAATATTTACGCAGCTATCATTTGCAGCAAGCATCTCATCTAAACGCGCCATAGTATGAACGCTCGGAAGCAAAATCTGTTCACCTAATCTCACTGTATTTTCATTTGGCATGCTTCTGGGATTTATGCATACAAGGACATCCAGCCATCTTGCGGCTGCCGCGTATGAAATACTGTAATGTTGCATTACTATTGACGCCGGACCATCACCGCTTTTTACTGTGTATACCTCACCATCAGCGCGATCCAGTAATACTTTGTCACCTAATTCTGCAAGTAGTCTATCCATTTCTTTTGGTGATGGAAGTTGAATTATCATATTTTCGCGCAGCCTATCACGACTCTGTAGATTGTCGTTATGCATGACGATAATATTCGCTCGTCTTACAACGTCATCCCAATCTGAGATATGATAACGATCACGTATTATTGTAGAAAGATTATCGCCAGCTCTCACAATATACGTTTCAAACGGCGTAGCACTTCCTGTAATCTCCATAACCTTATTTTGAACCCAATATGCAATTTTCTCGGCCGGATTCATAAAATAGAATTGGTAGGATTCTGTTGCAGCCCTAGTATTATTACCCAAGCCCAGTTGTGTTTTAATGGCATTATACATATGCTGCGATTCAGCAATTGAAATATAATGTTCCATTTTATGTGAGACATAGAACATAAGCATATAATCATTTATATTTTTTCCATCAATGGCATGAAATTTATGATGTATTACTTCATGCGCAATGAAACTTAGCAGGCGTGGAAAACTATGGTTCTTCAAAGCCGCAAAATTAAATGATAATTTATGCCTGCCATCTTCAAATGAATAATAAGCCGCTACATCTGATCCAGCCTCTTCATAAATATTTAAGTCTGCAACATCGATGCCTAAGGCTGAAGAGGCCAACTCAACGTACTGAGTTATAAGATTGGTAAATTCCTCTTTATTGTTTGGCACAAGCCCTCGAATATCTTGATCAAACCCTTCACTATCCATAAACGCACGTGAAATATCCGCCGACATACTTGTCAAAGTATATTGAAAAGAAGGCATTTTCGAAAGGTCAATATGCTTATATAATATTGCCCGCGCCGCGTTTGTTTCGACACTTTCCTCATTTCCAATGAGTGTTAACAGTGCAACAAGAGTAATCGGTGAAATCGGAGCATCTAAAATTTCTTTTTGTCCGTAATGTTCATTAATGTAACTATATAAGTTCTCTTTGTCAGGATTGCCTGCCGGAAATAATCGAGAAATTTCAGTCTCAATTCTTTGTGAAACTGTCGCCGGCACATGATCCTGGTATGAATGTGTATATCCTGGAACATCTTTTGGATACCCAGTTCCCCTTAATCGGGCACCTGAATCTACAATATCCGCACGATTAAACGTCGGGAATTCGCCCCAGCCATTTACTTCCTGAAATATTACAAACCCGCCTGCCAGACCGGCAAACAACAGCCCCAAATATCCACGCACATACATTTTCTATTACCGCAAAACAATCTTATGTAAATTATTATGAGAATTGTTTTACGCCTATTTTCCTTAAAAATCAAGAAAAATTAGAAAAAACTTATTTAATGTGAGCCGAAAGATCATCAAATGACTTTGGCAATTGATCAACGATAGCAAGTTTTGCAATTATACCGCCTAGCGCACCGCCGCCGAGCGTAGCAAGTGTTTCTAGCATATATTTTTCTTTAACAATGTCTATTTCATGTACGCGTAATGCAGGATACAAAACCTCGCTCATCATATAGAAACCCGCATATCCGCCCAATGCGATAAGCGAAACTCCCCCAACGACGGCGAGTAGTCCTAATCCTAGCTTTGCAGCATTACTTGTAAATTGACTACGCATTTTAGACATCAATGTATCCTCCGACTATGCAATTAACATATTCATAGCGTAATTTTTACTAAATTCCTATCAAAAACTAATAAATAAAAAAGAATTCTTATGGCATAATAATAATATGCTAGTCGTAGGATCTGTTGCAGCATCAGCAATGGTATCGTCCCTCGCCGCCACCCGGGGAGTGAATGCGCTTGGCCAGGTTACAGCACCTAGCCGTTTTGGACCGTCCCAACCAGAATCCCCAGGATCAACAAGTAGTGTTACGCCGGTCCAGCGTACCGAGTTTTCAGGTCAGCAAGTAAGTTTTACCAACCCTGCCCTTATCACAACACTTCAAGAAGGATCGGAATCTCAAAACACACGTCCGGAAAATGAACTTACTAGCGAAGAATTAAAACAACTTGATAAGCTAAAAAAACGTGATGCGGAGGTAAGACGGCATGAGGCCGCGCATAAAGCAGCGGGCGGCGCCCTCGCCAGTAATCCAACATACACATTTCAAACTGGCCCCGATGGTAAGCAATATGCCATAGGGGGTGAAGTCAAAATTGATTCATCGCCAGTCGAAGGTGACCCACAAGCCACGATTGCAAAAATGGATATAGTTATTCGCGCGGCACTAGCGCCTGAAGAACCCTCTGCGCAAGATAAACGCGTTGCATCGAAGGCGCAGCAAACAAAACTGCAGGCACAACAGGAACTTGCAAAACAACAGCAGGAGGAGCGCAACCCGGAACTAACTGAAGATGCGCAGCAAACCAAGTCATTTACCGATCAGCCACAAGGACTGCCTTTATCGCAGCCATTTGATAACACTCAAAATGATGAAGAAAATACACCTAATAACAGTCAGTTTTCGCAAGCATCTGCCGCATATGGGCGTTCCGGCCAAGCATCCATCTTTGCAGGAACCATTCAATCAAACACTCAAAACAGCGCATCCTTGGTAAATATTGCCGCTTAATTCCTCTATTAAACAATAAAACCTTCGGGGAAAACCCCAGAAAATCCCTTGCTTAGCGGCAATGGGAAAAATAAACTTATGCCTGTAATTTGACGAAATAACATCGGAAACGAGAGGATACGAATATGGCACATACAGATAAGGTAAAAGAGATACTATCGTGGTATGAGGCCGATAACCCGGGCTCAAAAGCGAATCTGGCGCGTATCCTGAACACCGGTAAATTGGCCGGCACCGGTAAAATGGTTATTCTTCCTGTTGATCAGGGATTTGAACATGGCCCTGCACGTAGCTTTGCCCCAAATCCCGAAGGCTATGACCCGCATTACCATTTTAAACTTGCGATTGAATCCGGCTGTAACGCCTACGCGGCTCCACTTGGATCTCTTGAGGCCGGCGCATCAACATTTGCCGGCGAAATTCCATTAATTCTGAAGGTAAACAGCTCAAACAGCCTTGCCGACAATAAATACGGTTATGATCAGGCACTGACAGGGTCCGTAGACCACGCTCTGCGATTAGGGTGCTCCGCAATTGGTTTTACAATTTATCCGGGCTCCGAGAACTGCTTTGAAATGATGGAAGAAATTGCTGAAATGGCCGAGGAGGCCAAAAACGTTGGGCTGGCAGTTGTTATCTGGTCATACGCACGTGGCGGGAAACTTTCCAAAGATGGTGAAACGGCCCTTGATGTTATCTCATACGCCGCCCACATGGCATGTTTGCTTGGTGCACATATTGTAAAGGTAAAACTTCCATCCGATCACCTTGAGCAGGACGAAGCCAAAAAAGTATATGAGAAATTTGATATCCCTCGCGCAACACAGGCCGAACGTGTAAAAGACGTTGTCAAATCATGTTACAATGGACGCCGTCTGGTCGTATTCTCTGGCGGTTCTGCGAAATCCGCAGATGCCGTATTTGATGATGCAAAGGCCATTCGTGATGGTGGCGGTAACGGTTCGATTATCGGCCGTAATTCATTCCAGCGTCCTTGGGATGAAGCCATCAAAATGCTTGGTGATATCATGGATATCTATAAGGGGTAATTACGCTGCGTAACGCGGCCCCTTGATAAATAAAACATCATCTATGTCATCTACACCGGCGACTAACATCACAAGGCGGTCTATACCTAGGGCAATGCCTCCACTTTCGGGCATTCCCAAACGAAGTGCGTTAATAAACTCCTCATCGACTGGATAACGTTCGCCGTAAATAGCTTCTTTTTTATCCATTTGATTTCGGAATCGCGTATCTTGTTCCTCAGCATCTGTAAGTTCACCAAATGCATTGGCAAGTTCAAGCCCGCAAATATAGATCTCGAAACGTTCGGCAAAACGCGGATCGTCCTTTTTCTTACGAGACAGGGCCGCCATTGACGCAGGATAATCGTAGATGATCGTTGGGGTGCCCTGCCCCAAATTGGGCTCGATTTCCTCTAAAAACACGCGGAAAAACATGTCATCCCAGCTATCTGTTTTATCGTAATGTATTTTCTTTGCATCCAGTATGGAGTGGAACCCGTTTACATCATCCAATACGGATTCGAGGTCCATATCCGCGTATTTACGGAATGATTCACATACCGTGATAATTTCCCATTTGGCAAATGGGTCTGCGGACATACCATCATATTTGAATTCAGTTACACTTGCTGCACGTGCGACATCACGCATAAGGCCCACACAGTCATCCATGATATCGCGGTAACCGGCATTGGCACGGTACCATTCTATCATTGTAAATTCAGGCGCATGACGTGATGACCCCTCACAATTTCGAAATACACGGCATATCTGGTAAATTTTTTGCAGACCCGCTACCAGAAGTTTTTTCATATCAAATTCCGGGCTGGTGTGCAGATAGCGCGTCACTTTTGTTTCACGATTTGCGGATATAAGTTCGGTTGAAAAACCATGTATATGTGCATCCATACATGGCGTGTATTGAATGGTAGGAGTTTCCACCTCCATAAACCCCTCATTATCAAAGAATTCACGTATAGCCTTGATTACTTTTACACGTGTCTCTAGGTTATTACGTTTCTTAAGAAATTGGTCGGGATGAAACCACATATTCTCTATGCCTTTTAATGTTGCATTTGTTATAAAAATACTCTATAAACTCTCACTTGCAACGGAGTTAGACAATGAAAAAAGATATACACCCTGATTATCACGAGATTACAGTTGAGCAAACTGATGGCTCTACATATAAAACACGTTCAACTTGGGGCAAAGAAGGCGACGTATTGAAGCTGGATGTTGATCCACTGACACACCCTGCGTGGAGCGGCGGTAAAGACGTTGTTATTGAGAAAGGTCAGCTTTCAAAATTCGAAAAGCGTTTTGGTTCTTTCCTATCTGGAAATGCCTCTGGCGAACAAAAATAATCGTTATTGTAATGAATTCAAAGAAAAAGCGGGTATATCCCGCTTTTTTGTTATCCAAACAACGTTTAGGCTATTGTTTCTAACCAATAACTTTAAGCGCTTGCTCTATCTTTGAAACTTTGCTTTCAAACTGCTCCTTGCGCTGTTTTTGTTCCTCAACTACCTCTTCAGGGGCGTTTTGGATAAATTTAGTGTTATTAAGCTTTTGCTGAATTTTATTGATATCTTGCGTTAGCTTCTCCATCTCCTTATTCAAACGCGCGCGTTCCTTATCAAGATCGATAATGTCTGCGATTGGCAGGATAAAAGTAGCTTCCTCGACAACCGTTTGAATCGACCCTTTTGGAACGCCGCCTGACGTAAATTCGATCGCATTAATACGCGCCATGCGTTTAATAAGATCGCCAAACTGATCAAAACGTACCTTCGTTTT
>JAUICS010000075.1 GCA_030427765.1 Alphaproteobacteria bacterium | reverse complement strand
GGTACATACAACCCGATTCTTCCTTCCGACAACCCAAACCGTCTAGCGATCAATGAAGAACGCGTTCAGTATTGGTTAGATCAAGGCGCAACACCAAGCGAACGTGTTGCAAAATTCCTTGGACAGGCAGGCTTGATCCCAATGCCAGCCATTCCGGAAAGACCTAATAAATCTGCGCCTGGTAAAAAAGCCCAGATGCGTATTGAGGAGCGTGAAGAAAAGCTGAAAGCTAAGGCAGAAGCTGAAGAAGCAGCCAAAGCAGAGGCCGCAGCCGCGGCAGCCGCACCGGCTGAAGAAACGCGAGCAGAAGAGGCCCCGACCGAAGAAGCAGCAGCAGAAGCTCCAGCAGAAGAGGCCCCTGCAGAGGAAGCCCCGGCTGAGGAAGCCCCGACTGAGGAAGCAAAAGCAGAAGATGCCCCTGCTGAGGAAACTCCGGCTGAGGAAGCAAAAGCAGAAGATGCCCCTGCTGAGGAAACTCCGGCTGAAGACGAGAAAAAAGACTAATTCCCGTCTGTGTCACGTATTTGCATAGGTAAGATTAAAGCGGCGCACGGAATAAAAGGCCTGGTAAAGGTTGATTATTTCGGTGACGCCGCGCCTGATGCCGGTGAATGGTGTGAGTACCTTTCCCACCCTCAAGACGACACGTCAATCGTAATACGGTTTAAAAACAGTCAGGGTAAATCTTTGTGGCTAGCCGAAGTTGAGGGCGTTTCCGATAGGACAAAAGCAGAGGAATATCGAGGCACATCCCTTTATATATCACGCGATGATCTGGATGATATCGACGATGAAGACACATTTTACATTGTCGACCTAATCGGTATGACATTGGTTGATGAGAATGGTCAAAAGACAGGCATTATAGCGAATGTACAGAATTTTGGCGCAGGAGATTTGCTTGACATCAAAATGAATAACGGGAAAACGTTTTTGGTGCCCTTCACCAAGGCACATTTTCCTCATATTTCACACGAAGAAAAAACAATAACGCACTCAAATATAAGTAATTTTACCTAAAATATGTCAGCATGGCACGTTAATATACTCACCCTTTTCCCTGAAATGTTTCCAGGCACTCTCGGTCATTCCGTTCCGGGCAAGGCGCTTGCCGATAATAAATGGTCGTTTACGGCCACAAATATTCGCGACTTCGCAAAGAACAATTATCGATCTGTCGATGACACACCATTTGGTGGCGGGGCCGGCATGGTTATGCGTCCGGATGTTATTGAAGATGCGTTTACATCGATTAGTAATCCGGGTAAGGCCATTTATCTTAGTCCACGTGGAAAGCCGTTTGACCAAATGAAAGCACAGTAACTATCCACCCTTCCCGCCATAACGTTGTTATGCGGCCGGTATGAAGGTGTGGACCAACGTGTTCTTGATGCCTGCGATTTTGAGGAAGTCAGCATTGGTGACTTTATTCTGTTTGGCGGCGAAGTGGCCGCAATGGCCGTTCTGGAAGCATGTATACGCCTTCTTCCCGACGTTGTTGGGAATAACGATTCTCCTTTAGACGAAAGCTTTTCAAATGGACTGCTGGAATACCCGCAATATACCAAGCCCGCAAACTGGGATAGCCAAAACGGCAAAACATATGATGTTCCGGACATTCTAAGATCCGGCAAACACAAGGATGTTGATAATTGGCGTAAGGAGCAATCTATTGCCATTACGAAGAAAAATCGACCAGATTTACTGCAGGATTAGATATCAGATTAATGCAAGAGCATATTTATAGGGCTAGAGCGCAAAAAGAGAGTATAAATCTGTTGATTTTTTTCGATAAAACATATAAAACCTAATTTTCGTTTTGGCGAAATATTTAAAAGACAAAGAGATCCGCCGGTTTTAACGGGTAATAACGTGGTTAGAATCGATATCGGGGTCCGATAAGACCGAAAAGGAATATGAAGATGAATACAGTAATGAAATTTGAGCAAAAAATTGCGGAACAACTTAACGCAGAACGCTCAGTCCCGGAATTCTCACCTGGTGATACCATCCGTGTAAACGTAAAAATCCGTGAAGGTACACGTGAACGTGTTCAGGCCTTTGAAGGTGTATGTATTGCCCGTAATGGTAACGACGTAAACGAAAAATTCACAGTACGTAAAATCAGTTACGGTGAAGGTGTAGAACGTGTGTTCCCATTCCTTTCACCACGTATTGATAGTATTGAATTGATTCGCCGTGGTGCGGTTCGCCGTGCAAAACTTTACTACCTTCGCGATCGCCAAGGTAAGTCAGCACGTATTGCAGAGCGTACAACCGGTCACGGTATCGAGAAAAAAGATAAAGCATCTGCGAAGCCAGCGGTAAAAGCTGACAAAAAGGTTGAAAAGAAAGAATCTAAAGCCAAATAATTCAGTATGGCTTCTGGTTCTCCCCTTACACTTTACCAAAAAATATGGAATAACCACGTCATCCATCAGGATGACGATGGAACCTGCCTGATATATATCGACCGTCATCTGGTGCATGAAGTCACATCTCCACAGGCGTTTGAGGGTCTTCGTATGACCGGACGAAAAGTCCGCCGTCCCGATGCCACATTGGCCGTCGCCGACCATAACGTGCCCACATCGGACCGTAGTGAAGGTATAAAGGAAGAAGAAAGCCGTATTCAGTTAGAGGCCCTTGCCCGCAATACCGAGGAATTCGGCGTTCAGTATTTTGATATGATGGATAAACGTCAGGGTATCGTGCATGTGATCGGCCCCGAGCAAGGATTTACCCAGCCGGGCATGACAATCGTATGTGGTGATAGCCATACAAGTACGCACGGTGCATTCGGCGCACTGGCATTCGGAATTGGCACCTCTGAAGTTGAACATGTTCTGGCCACACAGACATTAATCCAGAAAAAGGCAAAATCCATGCGCATAAGCGTCAATGGTGAACTTGGCCTTGGAATCACGGCAAAAGATATGATTTTGGCCATTATCGGTAAAATTGGCACCGCTGGCGGTAACGGCCACGTGATTGAGTACGCAGGTAACGCAGTTCGTAACCTATCAATGGAAGGGCGCATGACAATGTGCAATATGTCGATTGAAGGTGGCGCACGTGCCGGAATGGTTGCACCCGATGAGACGACATTTAATTACATCAAAGGTCGCCCAATGGCCCCTGGCGCCGAAAACTGGGACCGCGCGGTCGAATTTTGGTCATCCTTACCGTCCGATAATGGTGCAGAATACGACACGGAAATCTCACTGGATGGAAAAGACATCGTGCCGCAGGTTACATGGGGCACAAGTCCCGAAGATGTCGTACCGATTGACGGATATGTTCCCTCCCCATCTGACTTTACCGACCCGAATAAACAGGCCGCGGCAAAACGCGCCCTTGAATACATGGGGTTAACTGCCGGAACACGGGTTGAAGATATCGAGATTGATAAAGTTTTTATCGGTTCTTGCACAAATGCCCGTATCGAAGACTTACGCGAGGCCGCAAAAACCGTTGAAGGTAAGAAAATACATGAACGCGTTTACGGTATGATTGTTCCCGGTTCCGGACTTGTAAAACAACAAGCCGAAGAAGAAGGTTTAGACAAAATTCTTAAAGCAGCCGGTTTTGACTGGCGTGAACCCGGGTGTTCCATGTGTCTTGGCATGAATCCGGACCAGTTGGAACCAGGTGAGCGTTGTGCTTCGACCTCCAACCGAAATTTTGAAGGTCGTCAGGGGCGTGGTGGACGTACGCACCTGCTAAGCCCCGCCATGGCCGCAGCAGCAGCCATTACCGGCAAACTTACCGATATCCGCAAATTTTCTTGACTTTTTGACATATAACACGTAGTTTTTTACAAATAATTCCCCCTTGAGGGGAATTTAAGAAAACAAGGGTGTGTATATATGTGGTCATTTAATGTCATATTTCCAAAATTTTTTAAGCCAAAAACTGAGACGACTAATGTCATAACAGAGACACCTACTCCAAAATCATATGCCATGCAGATGGCCGAACGTATTGATCCGGAGGGTTTTCGCGCGGCAGATGGCATAGTTCATGTTGCGAATTTACCAGCAGATATCCGTGATGCCGTCTTGGTTCCTCAGGCCGCAGCAGCAATTTTTAAAATCACAGATTCATTAGAAGTCCTCGCGGATCAAATTGATAACGATCAAATTGATATCTCGGCTATCCCAAGACAACCTCTTGCCGCAAATGACAGTTCTCTACAAAACATAGGAGAAAAGGGTAACAGCAATGTTTTATCACGGTCCCAAGCTGAACGGAGTGTGGCTGAATTATACTTACATGCTGTCGTCGATTACATTCGAAAAGAAGGCGGCTCTAAGGATTTGGTCGAAGAATTACGTATACAGGCCGCATCCTTTAGACACGCCGTAGCGGTTGATTTGGAAGAATTAAAGTCCGGCATGGAGGCGATGGCCGCTACACCTGTTATAAGTGCGATTAAGGCTACTCTGGCAAGTGCAGGTCAGGAATGTAATTTCGATAAACGTTTGAAGGAAATATCAACGGTCATTCCAGACATATACAACGATTTGGCCCATGATATTGATTCAGGGAAAGCCAACCGTGAAAACATACACCTGACCGCCAAAAAACTACGAGACACAAATCTGTTTGATGTTAACCCAAGTCTTTTAAACCGCCTTGTTTACCAAACGTGTCCAAATAAGAACGAACAAACATCCTTCATTCGCGGTATGCTTAAAACGGCATTTAACGAATCCGGCATGGCTAAACATTACGATATCAATTTTGAAGATATTGACATAAATGTATCCGACCGTCTATCCGCACCAAAGATATCGTTTTCTCTATCCCGCAAAACCAGCTTTTTTGGTGAATCCGACAAAGGCGCATTGGACAATTTCCAAACAAAACTTGATGCTGCATTTCGTGACGTTCTGAAACTAAGTGATAATGATCAAAGCCTGTCTGTTACATTCCAACAGTCCTCAGGATTCTTGCAGAGCACACGAACGGCCAAATTTGATATTTCCGTTCAGTACGATCTTTGATTTTCTGTATTGACGTAATTCGTTTTTCCGATAGTATCCGCCCGAGCGTTGGGGAACGTTATGGATATTAGAGGAGATCATCATGGAATACGACTATTCAATCGTTCGACGCGGAACAAAAACCGCAAATGCCATCGAATTGCTTCAACGCGCATACGCCCCCGGAAAAGTTGATGACACAGAATTCCAAAACCTGTCATACGTGTTCGGTGACCGTTCAAACGTATCGGCCGAAATTGCCGAAGCCCTTGAGATAACCAGTCTTGGAAATCCAACAGCCGTTTGTTTCAATTGCGGGAATGAATTCCTTGGTAACGGTATGCTCGTGTGGACAAGCCTAATTTACCCTGAAATACGCCAACTGCCGAACGGTGACTTTATTTTCAAAACCGCGTATGGCAGCCGCGCAGGTGACTTAGCCTTTATTCCCGATGATGCACTTGATGAAGATATTGAGGATCTTGATTACATCTTTGATCAATCCCTTCCCGTTGTTGAACAATGCCATGTTGGTGTCAGTCTGGAAAAAGCATTTCCGGAAGGCAATTTCATGCAGATGTTATCCGATGGTTTAATTACCGTTTATCCGCCGCCTGTCCGCAAAATGATTCAGGCCTTCGCGTTACGTGATGAGGACTTAAAACGTATGGCAAAAAATTACTTGTCCAAAATGGCAAGTTACAAAGATATGAAGGCCGGTGCCGAGCAGACAATTCTTGAACATATGAATAAAATCGTCACAGAAGTCATTGGTGAGGATCATTCCGTTGCAATGACCGGCCCGTATCAAGCCGGAATCATTGATTTCGCAGGCACCAGTGATAACCGTGCAAACATTGAAACAATGCGCGTGCGTCTACGTTTTGATAGGAATGCATTCATTCGCTTCACGGAGCTTGGCCCGCGTGAGCAATTGGAAGACGCAAAAATCATTCAAGATTCACGCCTAAACCTTGACGGTGATGTGGTCATGGAAATGAGGATTGGGTCACAAGATGGGCCGTTTAGCGCGCTTTATCCAAAGCTGGAAAAACTCACATCAAAACCGGAATTTCCAAAAGAATTAACAAGCACGGTTGACCCATCCGGCCTATCCCGTGAATTGGTATCGCTTGATTGGCATGACCAAATATTACTTGTCATTAAACCGAGCGGGGATAAAACCCAAGATGCCGATGAAATTGCCCTGCGCCGGACATACCAAATGTCCGAGCAGTTAACACCGCATATGTATAACTGGCTAATGATGGAAGACGCATTTATATGGGATGAACAGGCATTGCCGCCTCGCCATGACGTATTTGAAGAACAATTTCCGATTAGTGCCGCGCCGGAGCAAGATTACAATCGTTACTTCCCCGGTATCATGACGCCTGAGGCATTCTAAATACCTTCATACTAAATACTTTCACATTGCATTTTAGAAAAGAAATGCATAAATTCTTTGCATGAAAAAATTTACCGTACATACCGGCATTGCGGCTCCATTACCGGCCAGCAA
>JAUICS010000074.1 GCA_030427765.1 Alphaproteobacteria bacterium | reverse complement strand
CAGACATTCATCGGAAGCTTTAAATCGCGCGCATCTGTCTATGGTATGGTGGCGGTGGATGACAGTATTGAACCGGGTGAATTGTTTCCAGGTGTGACGAAAGATGGTACCGCCCGCATCGAAGGCGAGGTTTATGAAGTGGATGATGAAACGTTTCAAAAACTTGATGCGTTAGAGGAACTGGGCATAGACTTTGTCCGCGAGGTCACACCACTGGATGATGGCTCAAAAGCGTGGATGTATATTTTTATCAATGAGAATTTGCCGATTGAAAGAAATAGCAAACGAGTTTATCTCAATAGAAATTGTTTAATCTGGAAATAACAAATCGCGCTTCATAAGCTTATTATTTGACATTTTCTGTCACATACATATAATAGGAAAATATTCTTAATAAATGCGTCTTGGTTTTGTGCCTTACATGTCTGCATAAACACACGCATATTTTCCAACCATTTTTAGTAAACAGGATTTAATCATGAAATTAGGAACAGGCCTCGGCTTTTCCGCCCATCAGGCACGCTCGAATTTTGACCCGTTATCAACCCCGTCGATCCATTTTTATTCAACTGCCGACAACGTGGTGTTGTTTGAAAGTTCAACCGACGTAAATATCTGGACGGATTTGTCATCTGCCGGAAATAATAAAACGCAGGCAACGCAAAGCGATGCCCCGGGCTGGACCAGTAGTGGCCCTGACGGAAAGGCGGAAATACTTTTTAACCCGGCGACGCAGGGGATGGCGGCGGAACTTAATCTTGGCCTTACCGGTGCGGTGAATCAAACATATAATTTTCTGGTCCGCCAGCTCAATACAAATGACGGACAGTTCGCACGTTGGCAAAGTAATCGTGGAAATCTTCAAACGCAGGGCAGTTCCTGGCGGTGGGAGGAACGCGCGGATAGTACGCTTGTATCGATTACGGGCGCGGTCACAATGACGGATTACCGTGTCATCGGTCTGGTATACGTCTCGGCAACTGTTATGCGTGCGTATCACAACGGGGCATTGGTGGAGGAATTTGACCCGCGCGATTGGGAGGGGATAGTCCCAATACTTGGCGCGTCCGGTGATCATGCATGCCGTGCCATGCTTATAAATGAAACCGCATTGGATGATACGGCCATGCAAAATGTGGCGGGGGCGTTGTTAGCATTATGAATTTTTTGAATATTCAATACCGGACCGGTCCCGCAAAGAATTTTATGCTGGTGGGTCAGTCAAATGCCGATAACGTTGGGTCTGGCGATGTTACGTTGTTTTATTCCGCGCTTGGAAACATGGCCGGATCGGTGATTAAAAACGGTGCAAAGGGCGGTGCGTCGATCTCAAAGGATGCGGAAGGGACAAGCGGCTATCACTGGGATCATGTTGGCGATGCATCCGGCACGGCATATGATGATTTACGTACAAAAGTTGTTAACAATTATGCATCTCTTGCTAGCCTTAATATCGACATCATTTTTTGTGCGGAACAAGACGCCAAACAAATTGATAATGCGACAATTACGAAGGCGTATTTCAAATCCGCCCTAGATGAATTTCTGGACCAGCGGCAGGCGGAAAGCGCAGGTGATTATAAGGCGTTTATCGGTTTGCTTGGTCGCCGTACAGATGGCCTTGAAAGCGGTTATCAGCAGGCAAATGAAGCCATTCGTGAATTAATACTTGTAAAATCATGCCTGTATTTCGGCTGCGAAACATATGACCTCAACATGAAAGATGCCGTTCATCGTGAAGATGGTGCGCTGGGGCTGGGAAAGCAAATGCAGCGCATGGCGCGCCGTGTTCAGGGTGTGCTGGGGGTTGGTCCGGCTCGCGGCACGGTCGGACCGCAGATTTTATCGGCAACGCAGGACGGGGCGGAGATTATTTGCACGGTATCCCATGATGGCGGCAATGACATCACCGTGCCATCCGGTGCGATGGTTATGTTTCGGGTTGAGGATAACGGATCGCTGGTCACGGTGAATGGAATTGCACGGACGGATGCGGAAACAATAACCTTAACATTGGCAAGTACGCCCACCGGAACGGTAACGCTTTACACGGCGTATGGGGCGATGTCGTCGTATGGGCAAGATGATGTGGCGGTTGTCATGGACAATGCAACAAGGCCTATGCCATTACGGGGCGGTGTTATTACATTCTGATTTATGGCTTGTTTTACCAAACTTGCTATACTGGGCTTACTTTACATGCGCCTCCTGCGCGGCCAGTAATGCCATTTTCATGGAATCTGAAATCAATCCCTGAAATGACGATCCGGTTGCATTTTGCAAACCATTGTGACCTTTATTATAGGACGTTTGGTGTTGCTGTGTTTTTGTCATCATGGCACCGGCGGCTGGTGCAATGCCTTGATTTTTTACCATTTTTAGGTATGGCGAGCTCATAAATGATAGGTTGATGTCTGATATTTCCATGATTTCCCTCGTTTTCTTTAACCGTGTTTTTGTTTTCCTGACGTTACATACGCAATCGTTATGCCACCGCACATCAGGACATAAAAAACGCGACCTGAATGGTTCAGGCCGCGTTTTTTGGAATTTATTGGTGTAATGCTTAGTTTACGTCGAAACGGTCCGCATTCATAACTTTTGTCCACGCCGTAACGAAGTCTTTGATGAATTTTTCTTTGTTATCGTCTTGTGCGTAAACCTCGGCATAGGAGCGTAGAACAGAATTTGATCCGAATACCAGATCAATACGTGTTGCCGTCCATTTCTTATCACCGGTTTTGCGGTCACATATATCATAAACGCCGTTACCGGATGGTTTCCATGAATACGCCATGTCCGTAAGGTTCACGAAGAAGTCCGTTGTTAATGCACCTTCGTTATCGGTAAACACGCCGTGTTTTGTGCCGCCGTAGTTTGTACCCAGAACGCGAAGCCCGCCAATCAGAACCGTCATTTCATGCGCGGTAAGGCCCATAAGCTGCGAACGGTCGAGCAATAGTTCTTCCGGCGATACGACATAGTCTTTTTTTTGCCAGTTGCGGAAACCGTCATGGATAGGCTCAAGATATTCGAATGAATCGGCATCGGTCATATCATCGGTCGCGTCACCGCGTCCGGCCGTGAATGGTACGTCGATATTAACGCCTGCCTTTTTTGCCGCTTGCTCAACTCCGACATTACCGGCCAGAACGATAACGTCCGCAATACTTGCACCCGTTTCAGCGGCAATTGGTTCGAGAACGGCCAGAACCTTTGCCAAACGGTCCGGTTCATTCCCTTCCCAATCCTTTTGTGGTGCCAGACGAATTCGGGCGCCGTTCGCACCGCCGCGAAGGTCTGACCCGCGGAATGTACGTGCGCTGTCCCATGCGGTGGATACCATGTCACTGATGCTTAGGCCGCTTGCCTCAATTTTGGCTTTTACCGCCGCAATGTCGTAATCACGGGAACCGGCCGGAACAGGGTCCTGCCAGATTAAATCTTCTTTTGGAACATCCGGCCCGATGTAAAGTGCCTTCGGCCCCAGATCACGGTGCGTCAATTTGAACCATGCACGGGCAAAGACTTCGGAAAAATACTCATGGTCATTGTAGAATTTTTCGGCAATTTCACGGTATTTCGGATCCATTTTCATCGCCATATCGGCATCCGTCATAATCGGGTTGTAACGGATGGACGGGTCTTCAACATCAACCGGCTTATCATCTTCCTTGATATTTACCGGCTCATACTGCCATGCACCGGCCGGGCTTTTCTTCAGTTCCCAGTCGTAGTTCAGAAGAAGGTGAAGGTAACCGTTATCCCATTTCGTTGGGTGTGTGGTCCATGCGCCTTCAATACCGCTTGTAATCGCATCACGGCCTTTACCTTTTCCGTTTGGATTGCTCCACCCGAAACCTTGCTCCTCAACGCCCGCGGCTTCCGGCTCGGGGCCAAGTTTGCTGGCATCGCCGTTACCGTGACATTTTCCGACGGTGTGTCCGCCGACTGTCAGCGCGACCGTTTCCTCATCATCCATTGCCATACGGCCAAATGTTTCACGCACTTGCTCTGCCGTTTTAAGTGGGTCAGGCTGGCCATTCACACCTTCCGGGTTCACGTAAATCAATCCCATCTGCACGGCTGCTAGCGGGTTTTCCATCGTTGATGGTTTGGCGACATCGCCATAACGTTCATCACTCGGTGCCAGCCATTCTTTTTCCGCACCCCAGTATGTGTCTTTTTCCGGATGCCAGATATCCTCACGGCCAAATGCAAAACCATATGTTTTCAGGCCCATTGATTCATATGCGACAGTTCCGGCGTAGGCCAGAAGATCGGCCCAACTTAGGGCATTACCGTATTTCTTTTTAATTGGCCACAGAAGGCGGCGTGCCTTATCAAGGCTCGTGTTATCCGGCCATGAATTTAATGGGGCAAAGCGTAGATTGCCGGTTCCTGCGCCACCGCGACCATCCGTGATACGGTAAGAGCCGGCCGCGTGCCATGACATACGGATCATTAGACCGCCGTAATGGCCCCAGTCCGCCGGCCACCATTCCTGTGAATCTGTCATCAAATCATGCATGTCTTTTTTAAGGGCTTCAAAATCCAGTTTTTTGACTTCCTCACGATAATTGAAATCCTCGCCCATCGGGTTTGTTTTTGTATCGTGCTGGTGCAGGATATCGAGGTTCGGCCACCACGACATAACGTTCGACCCTTGCGCGGTCAAACTGCCGTGCATGACGGGGCATTTTCTTTCACTATCGTTCACATCTTTTAATACTGCGTTACCCATTTTTCTCTCCTTTTACATTTCGGGTTGATTGGCATGCGGGGCATATGCCCCAGAAAATAACTTCGGCCTCATCCACGGCAAAACCGTGATCGTCCGTTGGTTCCAGGCAAGGCGCCGACGCAATGCAATGCGTGTCCATAACCTTGTCGCACGTACGGCAGACAAGGTGGTGGTGGTTATCACCTGTCCCAAATTCATAAAGGGATGGTTGCCCTTTTGGTTTAATTTCACGGACTAGTTTATGTTCTACCAGTGTATGCAGGTTATTATAAATCGCCTGTTTTGATGTTGTTGCGATACTCTCGCTTACAACACTGAAAATCGTTTCGACATCTGCGTGCGGATGATTTTTTAAGGCCTGAAGAACGGCTATTCTAACAGGGGTGACGCTTAAGTCGTGTGATTTCAAAATATCTCTGTATTCATTGAGCATATCGATAATTTAATGATTCAAAATATTTAGTCAATCAAATTAAATAAAATGCTCACTTATAACAAGTGTATTGATTTTACGTAAGATATACGCTATCACGTTCGTGTTATGACCAATGATGCGTGTGGATCAACTGCTTCTTTTAAAACGCGGCCTTTCAAATTGCCGCCTGCCGTCATGCGTGACATTGACGCGGGGGAACTCGGCTTGTCAGCTATTATGAAGTCACATGCCGGACGGCTAGGTGACTACACGCATATAAAGGCGTGGGAGGCCAATTTGCGCAAAGTGTCTAATTGGGTCGGGAATACGGTCCCGTTTCATTACATCGTTAATTATTATGCGAAGCAACGGGCAGGGGAACCACATGTCAGCCAGACAATGTTTGAGCAAAACGGCAAACCTGTTGGTTTTCTCCGCCTATGTCATTTGCAACGTGACACGGAAACCCGCCGCATGGATTGCACGAAGGTTGAAGAAACACTCGTAGATGGGGCGGTGCATTTGCGTGATCCATCGTTATTCAAGGCGATGTATGATTTTGCCGTGGCAGAAAGCGGACGTAATGGACATGCCCGTGTGATTACGGAGCTCGGCATCGGCCTGTCACCACAAAAATACCGAAGCCTTGCGCGCACAATGCATCGTTTAAAGTCCAAGCGGGATTTAACGGATGATGAGGCAAAAACATTGGCGCAGGCCAGCCGTGCATTCTATAAGGACTGGGTGACGGCAACTAAGAGATTTGTTGATACAATCGGATTTGAGATAACGGACATTGTTATCCCGAATACGCTTGATACAGATTCTACACCGCAGATACGGATTTCGCGTGTTGTTCCGGGGACAGATCCTTTGCCCCTGCCGGATTATACTGCGCCTAACCGAGACTGTTATACCTATACTGGTGAGTGTGATTTGACCAAAATCTCAGATGCTCTCGAGCGATACCGTCAAGCCGCAATTGAAAAATATCCGATGGCCGCGCTCGCGTAAAAAAGTTTGTCAGAAGTTTATCAGAAGTATCGCATGTTCTGCGTACGTTCATGGCTATTACGTTAAATATAGAAGGGGGCTCAAAACTTCCAAAAACCTTGTGTATAAAGGTTTTTGCTGGTGCTACACAGTTGACAAAATGAAAATTTTTAGCCGATTTTTACTTTTTAAATCAACGATTTAACTCTCCACGAGTATCCATTCTCACTTAATTCAGTATGATTATATTGTGTGTTTTTGTAACAGCTGCAGCAAGCAGAGCCATTTTAATGCTTTTCCCATTAGCTGTCTTTTGATTAAAAAAGCTCTATAGTTTACGTCATGGAAATTTTAAGCGCTAATAATTTTGAAACATTTGAGGAATTAGATCGTGCACCTATTT
>JAUICS010000073.1 GCA_030427765.1 Alphaproteobacteria bacterium | reverse complement strand
AGGATGCGCGTAAAGCATGGTCAGGCAGCGGTGATACCGCCGATGAAAAACTGTGGTTTGAAATTCTGGAAGACAACGCGCCAACCGAATTCCTTGGTTACGATAAGGATGAGGCACAGGGCACAGTTCTGGCCATTGTGAAAGAAGCCGATAAGGTTGATAGTGCGGCAAAAGGCGATACGGTTTCTATTATTGTGAACCAAACACCGTTCTACGCTGAATCCGGTGGTCAGGTTGGCGATACAGGCACAATGATATCTGAGGATGGCGCGCATTTGACCATAACCGATACAAAGAAAAAGGTTGGTAAGCTTTGGGCCCATATCGCAACCGTTGATGAGGGTACAATCAAAGTTGGTGATGCCGTTACACTGACGATAAACACATATCGCCGTGCACGTATCAAATCAAACCATTCTGTCACGCACTTGCTGCATGAGGCGTTGCGTCAGGTTCTGGGTGACCATGTCGCACAGAAAGGGTCTTATCAGGATGATGAACGCACACGTTTTGACGTTAGCCACCACAAAGGTATTGACGACAACGATATCATCGCCATTGAGGAAATGGTGAATAATGAAATTCGTGCCAACACCGATGTAAACACGCGCGTGTTATCCTATGACGATGCGGTTGAAACCGGTGCACGCGCCCTGTTTGGTGAAAAATATGGTGATGAGGTTCGCGTTGTAACAATGGGGCGCCCGGAAGAAGGACAAACAAAACCATTCTCCGTCGAATTATGCGGCGGAACGCATGTAAAACGTACCGGTGATATTGGCCTGTTCAAAATAATTGCACAAGGCGCCGTATCATCCGGCGTTCGTCGTGTGGAGGGATTAACCGGCGAATCCGCCCTTGCGTATTTCAAGGAGCAGGAAAGCCGCCTAAATGACGCGGCGGACATTCTGAAGACTCCGCCGGCACAGCTTGTTGATCGTGTGAAAACATTATCGGACGAGAAAAAACATCTTGAACAGGAAATTGCCAAACTGAGAAAACAGCTTGCCACTGGCGGCGGTGGCCAATCCGGCGGCCCGGATGTAAAAGATATTGCCGGTATAAAATTTTCTGGTCAGGTTCTGGACGGTATTCCGGCAAAGGATCTGAAATCCATGGCAGATGAGATCAAGAAAAGTTTAGGTTCCGGCGTTGTTGCGCTTGTCGGCACGAACGAGGGCAAAGCGTCAATCGTTGTTGCAGTAACCGAAGACCTAACGGGAAAAATGAACGCCGTTGATCTGGTAAAAATTGGTGCGGAAAAACTTGGCGGTAAAGGCGGCGGTGGCCGTCCCGACATGGCGCAGGCAGGCGGCACCGATATTACGGCCGCCAATGATGCGGTCAAGGCCATCGAAGAAAGCCTCGCAAGTTAAATTGAACATTATGCGCGGCGGCGGAGTTTTTCCGGCTCAAGAATAAGACTAATATCTGCAAGTAATTCGCGGCCCTTATCTGTCAGGTACAGCTCCTTACGACGGCGCTCCTGCGGGCAGATTTGCAGGGATACAAGTTCATACGGTTGACCATTCTTACGGTAGTCAGATAGCGCCCCCACAATCCGGGATACGGTCGACAGTGATATTTTTCCGCGATGGGCCAATTCCGAGACAGATATTCCCTCATTCATCGCGATTTCACCAAAACAAATGGCGTATTGCAGTGGAAATTCAGGATCGATTGATTGTAAATGTTTCAGAAGGACAAGAAAGACTTCAAGTTGGGTCGTTAGGTGTTCCGGTTTTGTCATGAATATATAGTTCCAAATGTTTTAAAGAATGTCGTTCGGCTAATATCTTTTTCCATGGGGTGATGATGATTTCCATGTAAGGGAACTCCATAATGGCTTCCCCCTGAAAAGTGTATACGTTAAAAATCGGCCAAGGACCATACACCATAGATATGTGACAATGTATTGCACACAACCGCCTTACACATAGATAAATCATCATATTTACCTCCCACGTTCTCCCAAACAATTTTATATTTTTATATTTTTTATGTGGTCATTCGCCGAATGACTCTGAGCCTCCCCCAAATGGTAAATTGCCTTTCGCAAACTGCTGTCACGTCGCTTTTCATCCAGCACACCAAAAAAAGTGGTTGGGATACGCAGTTTATCCTTTGATAGGGCATCAAGGGACAACTTTGTATCACCAACCAGTACGTGTGTGTCTAGATATATAATTGGTTTTGATAGGCCCGATACCACAATTGGGGCCTTCGAAAACGGGTATTCTTTTCCATCAAGATGATGGTAACGGCACGGCACAGTAATGTCGGCCTCCCAGAATTTTAATGAAAATACGCTCGGGTCCTCAAACACAACATTTGAGAATTTCGTTCCCGCAATATCCGTATCGCCAAAACGTGATCCTTCGAACAGCGTATTCACAATATTACTTTCATTCAGACATGCCGTCTGCATAGAACAAAATTCGAATTTACAGTTTTGCAATGTAACTTCAGACAAATTGGCGCCACTGAAATTACAGTACTCAAACGTGGTGTTTACAAAATGGCCGTTATCGAATAAACCGTTTTGAAAATTACTGTATTTAAACGACATATTCGTAATTGTAATCCCTGCAGATATAGCAGTCTCAATACATTTTTTTTCGGAGAATTGGTGATCGGAATCACCAGCGCGATGAGCATCGCGATGCTTAGTTTTAACGTTCATATTATCCCACACAAGTTCAATAGTTGATATCTTGCAATCTTTTTACATAAAGGCAATAATTATGTCAACTATTATATTCCATTTTTACGGCACACTAACCATAAGATACAACAAACTAACCCATAAGAATATATTATCAATACTTTACAACCTTTAAGTGCATATGGCCATTTTGTAGGTACTTGATTTTTATTCTGCATTCCCCACTAATACATTCCATGTCGGAAAAAAATGATCATGTTTCACTGGCGCTGGGCACAGACATCATCAGGGCGGAATGCAAGAAACTCCCTGAAACACCGGGCGTGTACCGTATGATTGATGGTAAAGGACAGGTCCTTTATGTCGGAAAGGCAAAGGCCCTTAAAAAACGTGTTTATTCCTATACCCTGCCAAACAAGCTTACGTTCCGTCTGCAGCGTATGGTGTCACAAACCAAATCGATGGAGTTTATTCATACACATACCGAGGCCGAGGCCCTTCTTCTAGAATCCAACCTTATCAAACGATACGCGCCGCCATTTAATATACTGCTGCGTGATGATAAATCATTCCCGTACATCCTCATTACAAAGGACCATGACATTCCGCGTATCACTAAACACCGCGGCGCAAAAAAATTAAAAGGAGAATATTTCGGACCATTTGCATCCGTCATGGCGGTGAACCGGACCATCACCACATTGCAAAAGGCGTTCTTGATTAGAAACTGCACGGATTCCTATTTTGAAAACCGGAGCCGCCCATGCCTGCAATACCACATCAAACGGTGTACGGCCCCATGCGTTGATTACGTTGATAAGAATGAATACGGCCAGCAAGTCAAATTGGCAGAAGCATTTCTGGCCGGAAAAAGCCGCGAGATTATCCAAACCTTCAGCGAAAAGATGCAAGTTGCCAGTGATGATCTGAATTTTGAAACGGCCGCGCGTTATCGTGACCGTATCCGCGCATTATCGTCCATACAATCCCATCAGGATATCAACATCAAGACGATGCGTGATGCGGATGTTTTCGGATTTGTGCAGAAAGACGGCAAAACATGTATCCAGGTATTCTTCTTCCGTATTGGCCAGAACTACGGTAACAAAGCTTATTTTCCCAACCATGACAAGGAGGAGGAGCCAGCAAAAGTTATGGCCGCGTTTCTGGCCCAGTTTTACCAAAGCAAACCCGTCCCTAAAGACATTGTCGTTAGTGAATTTCCAGTGGAGTCGGAATTGTTGATGGAGGCATTTTCCGATCAGGCCAAGCATAAAGTATATATTCGCAAACCGGAGCGCGGGGAGGGAAAACGTATAGTGGAATTTGCACTTCGGAATGCTCAGGAGGCGTTGGCACGCCGCCTAATTGAACAAGATAATACATCAGAAAACCTTCGATCACTTGCAGATATACTTGATATGGATGAACCACCGAGCCGGATCGAAGTGTATGATAACTCCCACAGTTCCGGTCAGGATATGGTCGGCGGCATGATTGTTGCCGGACCAGAAGGGTTTATGAAAGGCGCCTACCGCAAATTTAACATTCGTGAGGCCGACAAGTCCGATGATTACGGCATGATGCGCGAGGTTATGCAGCGCCGATTCTCACGCCTGAAAAAAGAAAGTCCAGAGAAGGACAATAACTGGCCAGACCTATTGCTAATTGACGGCGGGAAGGGCCAGTTATCAAGTGTTATTGAGGTTCTGGATGAACTGGATATTACACAAGATCTGACCATAGCGGCGGTTGCCAAGGGGCCGGATAGAAACGCCGGGCGCGAGGTTATATTCATGGTTGATAAAGACCCTATCGAACTTAAGAAAAATGACCCTGCCCTGCATTATATCCAGCGTCTTCGCGATGAAGCCCACCGTTTTGCCATCGGAACGCACCGCGCCAAACGCCAAAAATCCGCGCATACATCCAGCCTGGATTCCATCCCTGGGATCGGTCCGAAACGTAAAAAAGTGTTATTGCATCACTTCGGTTCTGCCAAATCAGTTGAGCGCGCTGGCCTAAAAGACCTTGAAAATGTCGAAGGCATATCAAAGGAAATCGCCCGCCAGATCTACGACTATTTCCACGAAACGTGATGTTTAATATGGAAATGCGCCAAGAAACAGGAATAAGAAAAAGGGTATGCGCGCATACCCTTAGTTTCACAATCAACCTAATAGGCAGCCTAATAAGCAACCTAGAAGGTCTAAATTACTGAATGGACGCAACCACTGTCGGGCCAGTTGCTTTCTCGTGCAACCACCATGCATGGCGATTGATGGAGAAAATCGGCTTATAACGTTCCGTGCTGGATGCGTGTGTAATATCCTTTGCCTGATTATCAAGCATAATCGGTCCACGTTCGGTATAAACAATCAATACCGCATGCGGGATATCTTTGTAATTGTCATGCACGATGGCAACACGCAGGCGGTCCTCTGGAACGCCGTTTGCACGCAACGCTGCGTATTTTGCGATGGCAAAATCTTCGCAGTCGCCGCCGCGCTGTAGAAACTCAACCGGTGTTGCCCAATAATCAGACTTACCCCAAACATTGCTGTCGCGGGAATAACGGTATGAATTTACAAGCGTATTAATACTACGTGCCATATCATACAGACTTTTATTCTTATGCTCTTTCACACGTTTCAGGAAACTCGACATTGTTTGCTGATTATCAGAGCTGCGAAGATCGTCTTCGAAGCGGTCAAACATGCCTGTCCATTTGTGGAATGGATTGATATTTGCAGATTTCTTTTCAACCGTGCCGAAAATGCGCGGATGAACCTTGATCATTGAAAACTTGCTGTAATTTGGTGCTTCGGCACCAATCATTGTACCGGCAACATCCTTAACCGATGCGGCGCGGGCCTTACCCGGCGCAAAACATGCCAATGAAACCAGAACCGTAATTGTTGCGGCCGCAGAACGAAACGCCCATTGCTCGAACAGAACTCTAAATAACGTATTGCGTGTGATGATGTTTTCTTGAAGGAGAAGGTCACCAAGCTGGATGCCTTCCTGTCTTTGTCTTTTTAGCGCGGCTTTAAGCTGGCCCTCGCTAATAATCCCGTCTTGTACGAGAAGAGCACCAAGTCGATTGTGTTTTAATCTTTGTTTTAATCCTTTGAACAAACCAGAATGCTCTTTATTACAATTCTCACGCACTTTCTTACACCCTACCCTTAAACTGCTTGTTTATCCGTTTATCCGAACCATTGTTTTATTAAACCCCAAAAAGGTTGACGAATTATGAATAACCCTGCACACTTTCGGTCAATTTAATAATTAATTTTAGCAAACCGGCATGTAATATGTAAAATTATTAAATTTTTTCTTGATTTTTCATATAGTTCCGTTCTGTGGGTAAAATGTCAGATTTTTTCGATTTTCATAAAATAATTTATGCACTGCCTGAAAAAACCATTTTGGTGGTGGGGGATATTGTTCTGGATCGGTATGTTTATGGGTCTGCGGACCGTATTTCGTCGGAGGGTCCGGTGCCGGTTCAGGTCATTGATCGCGAATCCTATACGCTCGGCGGCGCGGGAAATCTGGTGTCGAATTTATACGGTCTTGGCACTAAGGCCGCTTTTATCGGTATTTGCGGTGATGATGATGCTGCCGCCCAGCTACAATCCTTACTGGATGAAAAAACACTAAATGCAAATGGCTTAATACGCGTCAGTGATCGCCCGACAACATTAAAGTCACGGTATCTTGTCAATAAGCAACAAATGTTCCGCAGTGATATCGAGCGTCGCACGCCAGTATCCGGGGATATCGAGGCGTCAATTATCGAGCGTGCAAAATCGGTTATAAAAGACGTTCATGCGGTTGTCCTGTCCGATTACGGACTTGGTGTTCTGACACCAACCGTGTGCCAGACGATTATAAAGGCTGCACATGACCAAAGTATACCTGTTCTGGTTGACCCGCGCGGTGCCGATTTCGGCAAGTATGCCGGCGCCACAATATTAACGCCGAACCGTAAGGAACTATCGGCC
>JAUICS010000072.1 GCA_030427765.1 Alphaproteobacteria bacterium | reverse complement strand
TGGAAGACATCGAAAAACCGGAGATGATTGTGTCGCACGAGCGCGAAATACTCGACACCGGCGGCGGCATTTTGCGTGCCCTATCCTATCTGGATGATGATGCGGTGTTTGTCGTCAGCGGTGATTCCATATGGCAGGATGCACCATCAACATCCCTTATCCATGAAATGCGTGATGCGTGGGACGGCGATAAAATGGACTGTCTGCTTGCCCTGCAACCCCTGAAAGATATGACGCTTACCAAGGGTGTTGGTGATTATACGGTTGATGACGATGGACACTGCACACGTTCGCGTGATCAAAACGGTAATTCCATGTTCACCGGCGTACGTATTGTTCATCGCCGCGTGTTTGAAGAATATGAGGAAGGGCAAGTATTTTCGTTCCTTGATGTAATGGATAAGGCCGAGGCCGATGGACGGCTTTACGGATATATTAACCAAGGCCTGTGGCATCACATTAGTACACCGCATGATGTGTTTAATGTATCAAATCACTTGCTTGCGCGCCTATCTGCTTAGCCCTCATACCACACGAATTCATCCCGTTGGTATCCTCTGGAATATATAAAAGAGGGTTTACACGAACGGGATCCATATGTGGGCTGCCTTGCAGCGCGTCCTTACTAGATCCCCGCTGTTAGTGTCTTGCGATGCAAGACCTCGGGGATGACAGAAAAGGAATGTTTTCTTCTGATAGAAGACGATTATAATAACCCGCATGAGTACACCAAACGTCTTTAACATTCCCGCCGGATTTCCGTTTTTACGGTGTATGGCATCCAGCATTCTGGATGCGGTTTCGGATGCGCCGGAAACATTATCGGACTATCTGATCCTTTTGCCCACACGGCGGGGGTGCCGTGAAATGCAGACGGCGTTCCTGCGACAGACGGAGGGGCGACCACTCCTCCTCCCCCGAATTCAACCGATTGGCGACATTGACCCCGATGACATGCTTTTTCAGGAAGGCATGGGGCATTTTTTCAAAAACACAGACAAGTATCCGATTCCACCCGCAATATCGAGTTTGAAACGCACATTGTTGCTGGCCAGAACGATTCAGGCGATTCCCGATTACAAACACAGAAAAACGCAAGCGATTAAAATGGCCGAAGCCTTGGGCAGTTTTATTGATCAGGTCTATATCGAGCAACTATCGTTTAACGATATTCATAACATCGTGCCGGAGGAATTTGCGGAGCACTGGCAAGTGTCTTTAACCTTCCTATCCATCCTTGGGGATGTCTGGCCAAAGGTGCTGGAAGACAACGGCGTTATCGATGCGGCGGATTATCGAAACCGGCAACTGGATATGATGGTGGAAAGTTTACGCTCATCCCCGCCCGAACATCCGATTATCGCGGGTGGTTCAACGGGGTCCATCCCGGCGACACGGAAACTGCTACACGCCA
Source organism: Alphaproteobacteria bacterium (assembly GCA_030427765.1). Classification (GTDB taxonomy): domain Bacteria; phylum Pseudomonadota; class Alphaproteobacteria; order Micavibrionales; family Micavibrionaceae; genus JAUICS01. The sequence goes on along the minus strand of JAUICS010000072.1, from coordinate 5,331 downwards.
TTTCCGAATGTCCAAACGGCGCGGTGATTTTACCCGGCCTAGATCAAAATCTTGATGATGCATCCTGGGAAGCCGTCGATGAAATTCATCCGCAATTCTACCTGAAAAAAATGATCACACATTTCGGCATAACGCGGCGTGATGTGAAGGAATGGCCGTGCACACCACAAACAAAAGCAGATGAACCGCCGCAAATCACACAAAAGAAACAAGCGGCGCGATCGAATATCCTGACCGAAATTATGCGTCCAGCCAGAACCCTGTCAAAATGGATGGACCTAAAGACATCACCGGCCGCCGCGGACGATGCGCGGATGGCATTTGAAAATGTGCAGTATTATCCCTGCCCTTCGCCGGAGAAAGAGGCATTATTAATCGCCCTGATCATCCGCGATATTCTGGAAACACCAAATAAAACCGTATGCCTTGTGACACCGGACCGGTATTTGGCACGGCGCGTATCCTCAGCCTGCCGCCGATGGAATATCCAGATTGATGATAGTGGCGGGAAACCCCTTAAAGACGACCGGGCGGGAAGTTTCCTTCTTCTTGTCCTGCAATGTGTTCTGTCGCATTTTTCACCGGTGCCGCTCCTCTCCCTCCTGAAACATCCATACTGCAATCCGGGATACGAGGGGGCAGAGTACCGCCGTTACGTTCGGGAGCTTGATCTGGCCCTGCGCGGTACAAAACCGGTAAAAGGCTTCAAAGGTATACGTTCAAAAATCGATACATCGTATCTAAAGGACAAAGACACACTACTGAATTTTGTATCTTCACTCGAAACTTTATTTGAGCCGTTATCGGCTTTAATTGACAATGCGGATAATAAACTGAAAGACGTTTTACAAATCCATATCGACATCGCCGAAAAACTGGCCGCCGCCTACACATATCTATGGGCGCATGAGGATGGTGAGGCCGCCGCAAACCTGCTTTACGATATTTCCGAACATGCGTATTTGATGCAGGACATGTCCCTGCACGAATACACCGCATTTATGACACATATGATGGGACGCACACCGGTACGTCCGAAATACGGAACACATCCGCGCGTCACGATACTTGGGCAGCTTGAGGCACGATTAATCGATAGTGATGTTGTTATTCTGGGCAGTCTGAATGAAGGGCAATGGCCACCCGCGCCAAAGCACGATATGTGGATGTCACGGCCGATGCGGAATGAATACGGCCTGCCGATACCAGATGTATCGATTGGTCAGGCCGCACATGATTTTTGCCAATTATTTTGCCATGGTGAGGTCATTATGACGCGATCACAAAAGGTTGATGGCGCACCAACCGTATCCGCGCGCTGGCTTCAGCGCCTTGATACTGTTTTACAGGCGTTTGATGATACGCATGATATAAAACTCGGTAACATGTCATACGCGAATTGGGCCGCGTTTCTCGATACGAATGAAGACGGCATACAATCCTGCGGCCGTCCGGCCCCTGCGCCGCCCGTTGAAAAACGCCCGCGTGAATTATCAGCCACGCGTATCGAAACCCTTATCCGTGATCCGTATAGTATTTACGCGCAAAAAATCCTGAACCTTAAAAAACTGGATGATCTTGAACAACCAATCGGCCCGCTTGAAAAAGGAAACTGGATTCATGATGTGCTTGAGGAATTTGTCAAAACCTATCCGGACAAAATCGAGGATGAGGATTCCGCCCGCGATCACCTTTTGAAACTCGGATGGGATACGTTGGGTGATTTACAGGACAATCCTACCGTCACCGGATTCTGGTGGCCTAAATTTCAAAAAATTGCGGACTGGTTTATCGCCCATGAAATGATCTGGCGCGATGAATTTACACCAGTGGCGATCGAGGTACAGGGCAAAATCACGCGCGACGCCCCCGCCGGTCCATTCACCCTGACCGCCAAGGCCGACCGCATTGATAAAAACGCATTCGGCAATGCCGCCGTCATTGATTACAAAACCGGAACGGCACCAACACAGAAGAATGTTCACATGGGCATTTCACCTCAGCTCGCCATCGAAGCCGCCATACTGCAAGAAGGCGGGTTTGAGAATATCCGCATAGATACGCCGGAAAAAATACAATACTGGTCACTGACCGGAAATGAACCCGCCGGAAATATAACCAATATCAAGGCCGCAAAAGATAGCTCTCTTTCAGACCTGATTGAAACGACCTTGCGCGGCATTGATGCCATAACAACATTGTTTGATGATCCGAATACATCCTATATCAACATCCCGAATCCGGATATCGCGCCAGCGTATCAGGATTACGCCCATCTGGGCCGGGTAAAGGAATGGAGCGTTGCCGATGCCGATGCAGAATAGCCAAACATTCGTGCCGCCGATGCCAGACAATCAAAAGGACAATCAAAGAGACAATCACAGGGCCGATACCGACCCCAACGTTCTGCAAAGCCGTGCCAGTAACCCGGAACATTCCGTCTGGGTCGGGGCATCCGCCGGAACGGGAAAGACAAAAGTTTTAACGGACCGCGTATTACGCCTCCTCCTCCCCAACCCGATAACAAAAGCGGAAGGGACACCGCCGCACAAAATTCTATGCCTGACATTCACAAAGGCCGGCGCCACAGAAATGAAAATCCGTCTTCAGCAACGTCTTGGAAAATGGGCGGTCATGGATGAAGACAAACTGGTAAAACAGTTAAAAGACCTTACCGGTCATATGCCCGATGCCGACCTTATCAGCTTTGCCCGCACACTTTTTGCCCGCGTGATTGATAGTCCCGATGGGTTAAAAATTATGACCATCCATAGTTTCTGCCAATCCGTTCTTGGTCGATTCCCGCTAGAGGCCAAAATATCGCCGCATTTTGAAGTGATGGATGAAGGCGACGCAAAAGACATACTGGAAAATATCCGCAACCGGATTTTAACCGACACAGACCATGTAGATGATGATTTGCGATCGGCGCTAAAACGACTGGCCGCACAATTATCGGAGGATAACGTTACATTCCAAATTCAATCCTTGCTTCAGGACAGGCGAAAATTAACCGGCATTACAGATCAATTTGACGGATATGACGATCTCTATAATGCCATTGCAATCGGCCTGAAACTCGATACAGACAAAGATGACCCGGCCGGTGATTACTATTCCCTTTCAGAACAAAAAGAACAAACACTCTGGGAATTATCCCGTGCACTGCAAACGGCGAACGCCAAAACCGTTGTCGCACGCGGACAAACATTACAAGCATGGCTTGAAGCCGACGAATACAAACGCCAAAAAATGTTTGGTACATACAAATCCATTTTCCTGACCAAAGAATCGAAAGTTGCATCCCTCGGAAACGTTTTTGCCCGCGACAATGTTATTGCAAATAATTTGTTCGAGGATGAAGCCATCGCCCTGCGCGATTTGGAGAACATCCAAAAAGCCATACAATGCGCGCGTGCGACCGCTGATATCCTGTTCATCGCCAAACACATAATCGGTGAGTATCAGGCGCATAAACATCGCGAAGGTTTTCTGGATTACGACGATATGATTTTAAAAACCCGCGATCTGTTTTCCGGCAGTGGCGCAGCGTGGGTGTTATACAAAATGGATGGCGGGATTGATCATATTCTGATTGATGAAGCGCAAGACACAAACCCCGAACAATGGGATATTATCAACGCCCTGACCCATGATTTTTTCAGTGGCCGCGGCCAGCACGAGGATACGCACCGGACAATCTTTACCGTCGGTGATGACAAACAATCGATTTATAGTTTCCAGCGCGCAGACCCACGCGAATTCCACGGTAACCAAATGCGTTATACAGATGCCCTGTCAAATATCGGGGAGGCCTTGCAAAATGTAAAACTCAATATTTCCTTCCGGTCGACGGCGGCGGTATTGAATTTGGTTGATGCCGTTTTTGCCGCCGAGGCCGCGCGTGATGGATTATCCTATCAAGACACGAACGTTAAACATACAAGTCACCGGAACGGTGACGCGGGGGAAGTTACGTTATGGCCGCTGGTCGTACAGGCGGAAAAGGAGGAGCGTAAAGCATGGACCCCGCCAACACAGATTGTGGAAACGCAAGATGCGAAAGTCGAACTGGCCACAATGATCGCCCTTCAAATCCGTGAATGGCTCGATACAAAAAATATTCTGGAGTCGGAAAACAGGCCTATTGAGCCAAAGGATATAATGATTTTGGTGCGGACACGCTCGGCATTCGTGAAAACCATGATGCGTGTTCTAAAAGACCATAATATCCCGGTCAGCGGTATGGACCGTATGGTCGTAACAGAAGACATCGCAGTTGAAGATTTGTTGGCCATCGCATCCTTTGCAATGTTGCCGGAGGATGACCTGACACTGGCCACCATTTTGAAATCGCCGTTAATCGGACTGTCCGAAGATGATGTTTATAATATTGCGGTTGATCGAACAGGCTCCCTTTGGAAGTCCCTAAAAAGCAGCGCCCATAATGATGCTGTAGAATATCTGACACGCCTTATCGACATTGCAGGATCGTACCGTCCTTACGAATTTTTTGCCGCCGTCCTTAATGAAAAATGCCCCGCCGATCCATCGGGTTCCGGCATTCGTGCCATTAAACGCCGCCTTGGCAACGATACGCAGGATACCATCGAAGAATTCCTGAATATGTGTATTGATTTTGAAGTGGATAACCGACCATCCCTTCAGGCATTCGTCCAATTTGCCAAAAGCAATTCCAAGGACATTAAACGCGAAGCGGTTAGTGACGCGAATGAAGTCCAGATTATGACCGTGCATGGCTCGAAGGGATTAGAGGCACCGATTGTGTTCTTGCCCGATACAATGCGAACACCGCAAACCATTTCAAAAGGTGCGCCAAAATTCCTATGGCCGGAAACAACGGATTTAGCCGTCCCGTTATGGGCACCTCAAAAAGCCATGCAGTGCAACCATTTCACATGGGCGCTTGATAATAAGAAGGTTGAGCTTGAGCAAGAATACCGCCGCCTGCTTTACGTTGCGATGACCCGTGCCGCCGACCGTTTGATCATCTGCGGATACAAAGGACAAAAAAGCGGCAATAGCACAGATTGGTATGATTACATCCGTGCGGGTTTTGAAAACCTGCCAGACGTTATTGAACGTCCCTTCGCATTTGGGAAGGATAAAGACCTAAAAACATTTTCATACCAGACATTCCAAACCAAGGACGCAAAACAAAAATCGCGTGATACTGCCAATGTATCTACCCCAATCAAGCCGCCCGATTATATATTCAGTGACGCACCAGAGGAACCAAGTCCGGTGCGACCGTTATCGCCATCACGTCCGGATGAGGAAGAACCGTCATCCATAAGCCCGCTGGCCATG
>JAUICS010000071.1 GCA_030427765.1 Alphaproteobacteria bacterium | reverse complement strand
CGCCGCCCGCCGCCCACAAATCCGTACGCTTCTGTCCGAAACAAAGATCGGGGTAAGTACGGAAAGCGTGATTAATGCGTTTGAGCGTATGATTACATCGGCCATCCGCGAATTCCCGATCCTGTCATCCGTTACAAAATTCGATGTGACCGAAACACGCGTATGCGCGCTTGACCTTATGGATGTGTCACCACAGGGGGATGACACGGCCGACCGTCAAACATCCATTATGTACATGCTGGCGCGGTATATTCTGGTCCGAAACTGGTGGGTTGGTCCGGAATCCCTTGAATATATTCCGCAGCGTTTCCGTGGTTATCACGAACATAAATTGCAGGACATCGGCGAAACCCCAAAACGCCTGTGTTACGATGAATACCACCGGACAAGTAAATCGAATTCCGTCCGTGCCCAGCTTATACGGGACGTACGTGAAGGTCGTAAACGCGGTGTGCAAATTGTTCTGGCATCACAGCTTCTTGACGATTTCGATGAGGATATGGTTGATCTGGCCACGGGTGTATGGATTTGCGGTGCCGCCATTTCCGAAAGCGCGGTTGAAGACGTACAAAAAGTATTCGGTCTATCCGAAACCGCACGAAATGTTATCCGTTACAAATTAACCGGTCCAAAAGCGGGCGGTGCACCGGTTCTGCTTGTTCTTGCCACCACAGATGGCCGTTATGAGCAGCATTTGATCAATACACTCGGCCCTATCGAAATTTGGGCGCTTGCCACCACGGCAGAGGACGTGTCCATCCGTACGCGTCTCTATAACAAAATCGGTGCCTCACGCGCACGTCAGATGCTGGCCGCAAACTTCCCGGGCGGAAGCGCACGCGGCGAAATCAAGCGCCGTGTGTTCATGCGCGCAGACCAGGAAGGACCAACAAGCGCAGCCGTAAGTGAAATTATTGAGGAAATCGTTCAAGAACTTGTCGATGCCAGCGCAACCAAAATCATTTCTCCGGAAGATATTGAGGAAGAGGACCAGGAGGATGAGAAGGAAAGCGCATGACGGACGACAATGATGACCCAAACAAACCGCCGTCAGACCCACTAGATCCTTCCAAACCTGAAGATTCCGAGTCCTCTGCAGATGACGGATTGGTTGGCGATTATTCAAACGCCCCTGCCGCCAAGGCACCAAGCTTTGATGTCCGCGAAAGCATCCTTGAAAACATCCGTAACCCGAAAGACGATGACGACGGCCCAACGCTGGAAGAGCTCGAGCAAATGCGCAAGGAGGCTCTTAAAAAGAAAATCCAGCTTTGGGCATCTATTGCGGGCGGTGCGGTCTTTATCATTCTTATCATCATTGTGTCGTGTCAGCAGGCAAAAGGAACAATCCGTTACGGCATGTGTAAGGTATTTCTGGAATTGACTCTCGATTACCCCCTAACACTGAAAGTATCCGAAGTGCGGGAACAAGGCGGCTATGTCCGCATTCACTTTACACATCTGGATTCATTCGGCCAATTCCGTTCCAGCCGCATGGAATGTAATTTCAAAATGGAGGTTTCAGGCGCAGCACGCGAATGGATTCGTAATATTCTCAAACAGGCACAATACGGTCCGGAAGGCGAGCTTTTACAGCAACCGTCCATTACAATTGATGCCTGGGCAAACGCCGCCGGTGTAAACCTGCCGATATTACTGGCCTTCTTGAAAGAGGAGGTAAATGAGCTTGCAACGCCTGAGGATCTTGGCAAACTGGCCGCCGCGGTTGGCCAGCCACCGCCGCAGGGGCAACTTGCACTGGATAAGGTTATACATAACCTACTGCCGGTTAGTCAGGACCGCATTAACCATTTCAACAAAACCATTCCGGTGCTACTGGAAAACCCACCAGACCTTACGTTGCCCGGCGCATTCCCATCAAATCTTGCTGATCTATACATCGAATAGTTTTTCTATTCCTGCATGTATGTAAACATGCTAATCTATCCGCAAAAATAAATAATAAGTCGTGTCAGGGAATATATTATGGGTAAAGGACGCAAGAGGAGGCGTGCACCCAACGAGCCCTTGGTTAAGCTTTGGGCATTTGTGGGACCAAATCCAAAAACATCTGATTATCACCGCATTGTGGACGGTTACAGGCCGCTGGTTGATGAATTCATTGACCGTGGGCGTGCCGTTGCGCAGGACGAAATGCGCGAACTTGCAAAAAAACAAAATATACCGGACCTGAATACAATACTGGACGGTATGAAAAGTCCATGGACCCCACAAAACCTCAATGAACTGCACATTTCCATCGCATTCTTAGGTGAGGTTCCGGCATCACAAGTAAGTAGCATTAAAAAAATATTCCGCGAGGCGGTAAAGGACATTAAGCCTCGTGAAGTACGATTCGACGGGATTGGCACATTCGGTACCTTTATTTACCCGGGATACGAGGCCAACCCGAAACGCAAAACCAAACCAACCGTTCTGGTTGCGATGTTAAATACCGTCGGCGTACAGCTATGCCGCAGCATCCACCGTACATTAGCAGGACACTTGAAACATTACGGATTTTCATACGGATACGAACCCCATGCCTTTAACCCGCATGCAACGCTTGGTGTAGGGCCAGGCGAATATTTGAAAGACATTGAAAACTTCGCCCATGAACACGAAGATGTTCAATCCGAATCATTTATGGTTGACCATATCTTTCTTGCGACAACTTTGCCGCACACCCATGATGACCATCCTGACAATTTGAAGGGCGGCATAAATCCTGATAATAAAGGGCAGCCGTTTCAGCGCGGCAGCCGTTATCGTATTTTGGACGCCATACCGTTAGGCCTCTAAATAAACAACATTGCACAATTGTCCCCGCTATTCACATACTGTGCATGCAATAACGCTTATCCACCTTGCCGAGATTTGATAGCGTACACCCCATGACAATTGACGAATTATATCCGGACGCCGCACCACACCAAATCAACACCCCTGCCAAAGCGAATGAAAGGGGTGAGGATGCGGCCGTTTCGCAAACAATTCAGCGTGCTTTGCCGCGGAATATCGAGGCGGAGCAAGGCCTGCTTGGCGCCATACTCATTGATAACCGTACACTCGAGCGTATTGCCGATATCGTTAAGGCTGATCATTTTTTCTTTCCCGCACACCAGAAAATATTTCAGGCCATTCAAAAACTGAATGATCGCGGGCAGGAGGCCTCCGCCGTAACATTAAAAGGATATTTTGAAAACGACGATTCGTTAAGTGCCGTTGGCGGTTCCGAATATTTAAACGACCTTGCCGAAAGCGTTATTACCGTCATCAATGCCGTTGATTACGCTAACATCATATATGAACTGTTTATCCGGCGCGAGCTTATCCAGATTGGTGAAGGTGTTGTTAATCAGTCTTTTGACCAGAACCTTGAAAGTTCCGCATCCGACATTGTTGAAACGGCAGAAGGCAAGCTGTTTGAACTATCCGAAGACGGCGTATCAGGCGGTAGTTTCGTTACAATGCGCGATGCCGTGCGTGAAGCCGTTGAACTGGCCGAAAAGGCATTTAAATCCGACAGCCATATTTCTGGTGTTCCAACGCGTCTGGATGATCTTGATAACCTGCTCGGCGGTTTGCACTCATCCGACCTTCTGATCCTGGCGGGTCGACCATCCATGGGTAAAACGGCACTGGCAACCACCCTAGCCTTTAACGCGGCCAAGGCATTTGCCGAATCGGGCGGTAAAGAAGGGGCGATTACCGGTATGTTCTCGCTCGAGATGTCGAGTGACCAGCTCGCCACACGTATTTTATCCGGACAAGCCCGTATTCCAGGGCATTTGATTAGGAAAGGACAGCTTAAAGAAGATGATTTCAAAGCCTTTGTTCAGGCCAGTCACGTTTTAAGTCAGGTACCATTATACATTGATGATACACCGGCATTGTCAATCAGTGCCGTTCGTTCCCGTTGCCGCCGTTTAAAACGTCAGCACGGATTGGGGCTGATCGTTGTCGACTACCTTCAGCTTCTGCGCGGTAGCGGATCACGCCAATCCTCCGAAAACCGTGTTCTCGAGGTATCGGAAATTACACGTGGACTTAAGGCGCTTGCAAAGGAATTAAATGTCCCCGTACTTGCGTTGTCGCAGCTTTCACGTGCGGTTGAGCAGCGTGAGGATAAACGTCCGCAGCTTTCCGACCTTCGTGAATCCGGCTCGATCGAGCAGGATGCCGATGTTGTTATGTTCGTTTACCGTGAAGAATATTATCTGGAACGAACCAAACCAAACGAAGAAGAAACTGAAAAAATGCTGCAATGGCAGGACAGGATGAATAGCATCCATAATGTTGCCGAATGTATTATAGCAAAGCAGCGGCATGGTCCTATCGGCACGGCGCAGTTGTTCTTCAACCCGAACTTTACATTATTTGAATCCCTTCATCGTGATTAGGGGACAAAACGTGTCATCGCCATATCCCGCCATCCTGACAATCGACCAGAACGCCGTCCGCGACAACATACGTATTATAAAAGATAAGATCGGTCCGCACTGCCAATTCAGCGGTGTTGTAAAGGCGAACGCATACGGATTAGGTATTGATAACGTTATTGACGCATTCACGGCCGAGGATTGCCAGACATATTTTGTTGCCACATTGGATGAGGCCATATACCTCCGCAACACTATCGGCCCATCGCCCGCAATTTTTATGTTCCAAGGGTTTTGGCATGATCATATAGATGAATATGTTGCCCATAATATTTGCCCCGTCTTAAGCAATATCGAGGATATGACACACTGGAACCATGCACTTGCATCGATTCCGCCGGACAAACGCCCACACGCCGCCATTCATTTTGATACTGGTATGAATCGTTTGGGCGTCGATGACACCGAAAAAGATATATTTTCTGCCAAATTGATTGCGCAAGATTTTCCAAATATTAAAGTGTCCGACATATTAAGTCACTTCGCCTGCGCGGACGAACCTGGCCACGAATTAAACGAACGACAATACACGATCTTTAAAGACATCTGCGCACGTTTTCAGAACGTACGCAAAAGTCTGGCGAACTCATTCGGTGTATTTCTGGACAATAGACATCACATGGATATGGTTCGTCCTGGTATGTGCCTATATGGCCTAAATCCTGCGCCCCACACCGCATCACCTATGCGTAGGGTTATAACGCTTCAGGCACGTGTATTACAAGTACGGCAGGCATCTCAAGGACATACAATCGGCTACGGCGCGACGTACGCCTGTAAGAAAAATATGGCAACGTGCACACTTGCACTGGGTTATGCAGACGGTATCCACCGGGCACTTAGCAATAACGGCAATGTATACTGGCAGGGACACGCATGCCCCATACTTGGCCGTGTATCAATGGATTTGATAACAGTAGATATATCGGCACTGCCCGATGACATTGCACCCCCGCACCAAGGCGACTATCTTGATATTATTTCCAAATATCAATCGCCTGATGATTTGGCGGATAATGCCGGTACAATCGGATATGAAATCCTGACATCTATCGGAAATCGTTACGAAAAAAATGTTCTGGCTCTTAAGCGCAGCGCTTCGTAAACTCATCCGCCATATCAATAACGTTGCATAAATCATCATTACAAATAAGGCCGCTTAAACACGCCATTTTATCTGATAATCCGGCCTTCACAAAACGCTCCGGCCCCGCAAATACCTTATGCCAGCGAATGGTTCCAAGTGGAACACCTTCACGGTGCGATATTGCGACATCAACTTCTATATCTGACATCCGTCTACCATTATCAGGTATAAGATGAAACGGTTCACTATCGCCAACGCGATAGGTGTAATAGACTTCTTTCATTTTTTTTCCCCACACACATGTAAATGAATATTTTTTAATTTTTCATAATACAAAAGTATATGTATAAAATTTCATCATACTTGTCAATAATTTTTTATGAAAAATACTTATATTTTTTTCATATCCGCCCTAAAAAATGATATGGTTGTATTGCAAAGCACAAGATATCCAAGCCTTTCAGATTCATATGAAAAAAACATCCAGCCGAAAAAATAATATAAAAAAAATCAATCTGGCATTACAGGGCGGCGGCGCACACGGCGCGTTCACATGGGGCGTGCTTGATGCCATACTTGATGATAGTCGTTTGGAGGTTGAAGCAATAACCGCGACATCTGCCGGGGCGATGAATGCAGCGGCCTTTGCGCAAGGATACACGCGCGGCGGCACCGAAGGGGCCAAAAACACATTACATGAATTCTGGCGCAAAACCTCGAACAGTGGCGCATTCTTCAGCCCCGTGCAAAGATCGCCTTTTGAATTATCCCTAGCGCTGAACCCATTCCTGAAAACATGGTCCCTTGATAGTTCGTGGAGCTTCGCGTTTTTCGACACGTTAAGCCGCATGGTGTCGCCATATGACTTTAACCCGTCAAATATCAATATACTGCGCGACGTGGTTGAGGACGTTATAGACATGGATGATATTCACGCCTGCGAATGTATAAAGTTATTTGTCAGTGCCACTGATGTACGGCACAACACGGTCCGCGTATTCGGAAATAATGAAATTACAACCGACGTTTTAATGGCATCCGCCGCCCTTCCGTTTTTGTTTCAGGCGGTGGAGGTGGACAATGAATACTATTGGGATGGCGGGTATATGGGTAACCCGTCCCTATACCCCCTGTTTTATGAAACGGATAGCCGCGATATTTTAATTGTGCATGTAAACCCGCTATACCGTCCGGATGTGCCGCAACGTGCCTACGAAATACAGAACCGCCTTAATGAAATAACGTTTAATGCATCATTATTAAAAGAAATA
>JAUICS010000070.1 GCA_030427765.1 Alphaproteobacteria bacterium | reverse complement strand
CGTCGTATTCCCTCACCTTCAATAATATCCTGATTATTTGCAGACGGATTCATATCCTCGGGACGTAACCCTGCGGTATCGACTAAAATAACCGGATACCCCTCAACATTTAAGTATGCCTCAATCACATCGCGCGTTGTGCCGGCAATATCCGATGTAATGCATATGTCACGCTTCGCCATAGCATTCAGAAGGCTGGATTTTCCAGCATTCGGCTCACCCAAAATAACAACACGGAAACCGTCGCGAATACGCTCCCCCACGCACGCATCGTCCAAATGGCCGGAAATACCTGTAACAACCGCATTAACATGCGGTGAAATTTGCGCATGAATATCATCAAACGGAATGTCCTCATCCGGAAAATCGATCGTGGCCTCGGTGTACGCCAGCGCCTTTTTCAAACTCTCGGCCCAGCCCTTATAAATATCTGCCAAGCCGCCGCCGAGTTGATCCAGCGCCTGCATATGTTGCATCTCCGTTTCGGCATCTATCAAATCGGCCACGGCTTCGGCCGCCGTCAAATCAAGCTTGCCATTTACAAACGCACGTTTTGTAAATTCACCGGGCTCGGCCTCCCGCAGACCGTCAATGCCTGACAATATCAACAAAAACCGCTGCACAACGGCGCGGCCGCCATGCAAATTATACTCAACCACATCTTCACCCGTGTAACTGGACGGCCCTTTGAATGCCACAACCAGCGCCTGATCAATAATCTGACCGGAAACCGGACATTTTAAACGCGCCAAAGAAACATACCGCGGCTGTATATTCGACAATCTATCCTGCGTAAGAATATTCAGAACCTGAAACACCATCGGTCCGGACGTACGCACAACCGCCACCGCCGCCTTGGCATGGCCGGTGGCGAGCGCATAAATCGTATCGTTTTGCGCGACGCTCAATTACTCATCCTTACCCGAAGAAGGGGGCTTCATATTAAGATTCTGCCAAAACATTTTCTGCATTTCACCCCACTGGCCCATACCCTGCGACATACCCTGCATCGTCAGCGGCACCCATGTCTTCATAAGCGTTTCCGGATCCATGTTTTTGATGTTTTCTTCCAGTTTCTTCTGAATTTCTTCCATGAGGGCGTCTTGCATGGGGGCAATGTTTGGAAGGCCCATAAATTCTCTGGCCTCCTCCGGCGTACATTCGATATCAATTTTTATTTTCATTTTTGTCTTTCCACTTGATAAGATCAGGGCTCAATATTATGTGAGAGTAAAGTAACCATACTTTAATTCAAGAATCGAATAAACTGTTTCACGTGAAACAAAGACGGATAAAAACAAATGGCACTCGAGCGGCAAGCATCACACAGAAATATCCGTTCTCCGAACCTGAGTATGGAGCGGGAAGGACGACGCAAGCTCCTTGAAATCATCAACGCCGTTTATGGCGAAAGCTGGTCGTTGAACCTCCTTATTATTGCCCTTACCGCCGGACCGATCACGTATGTGGGGCTACAGGCCGGATACTATATTGGCTACGGTAAATTCGCCGGACATGACCTATTTATATACTTCGCGGCATATACGCTTGTTTACGGCCTATTCAGTATAGGTCTGCGCCTATTTGACACAATCGTTCGTAATCGCAGCCGCAGAAACGCGCAACACCATATAAATATTCTGATGGAGCACCTTCCAAACCTGATAAAACTGGCTCAGGATATGCGCCTATCGAGTTTGACCGAAGATGAGCGCACACAAGAGGCCGCCCTGATTGTATTGAAAAACAGTCATATTAGTATCGACTCTCTCGAGATTGCCGTTTTTGACCTGACCGGTAATCCTGCACTCTCGAACGCAATTAAAAAGATCGAAATATACAGGCGGGCTGGTTTACCAACTGTCGTTCGTGATGTTGTAAACGAGGTATATGACGAAATTCATGAATCTGTCAGCAAACTTCGTGAAGAACGTCCGGATATCGCCGATTGGCTTGAAATGCGACTGCTTGGAAATGCACCGGCGTTAGAAGAGGGTCTAAAACGCTCAGAAGGATTTATAGAACGCATCTTGCACTGGATGGAAACATTCAATGACGATTTATTACGGTCACGCGATATCGAGGAACTATTTATCCTCGTATTTGAATTGTTATGTGACCGTGAAATACCACTCCTCAAAATCCGTTATAAGGGGATGAATCAAATCAGTATCGCGGCAACGCGGCTTGATAAAGCGCGAAACACATACCGCATTGCCCATGCCGCACGTTTCAGCCGCCTAAAAGCACTGGAACGTTATCTTGGCGATATAGAAGAACTGGATATTGAAATCCAGCCATATCAAAAAGATGTGTCACTTTTGCTCGCGGACATTAACAAACACATGAATGCCCTGTGTGATATCACAAACAAATTGATTAACGGATGGAGCATGTCGCAAGGACGCAAAAAAACTAAAATCCGTGTTATGTTACGGCATCTTACGACTGCATTAAGCCTCTACAAAGAATTGATGGTTGCGCACCGCGATGTTGAACGCCATCGACAGGCCATGAAAGCGGCGTTAGAACGTTGGGACGGTCTTGTTGATCAGAACGAAACTAACGTCCTGAACCCCGAAGATCGTAAAATATTGAACTTTGAATCCGGCCTGACAATATCAGAACGCATGATACGCCTGAACGATGCCGAGAAAATCACATTGGCACGAAAATTATCCGGCACAATACTGAAATTCTTCGGCGCTTACGGGCCAATTTTGATGGACCCAACCACCGAGGCCATATCAAAACGCCTGAATTCGGCGCGGGATGAAATCAAAAAAATGGTTGTTGAGACTATGGAAGCCCTTGAACCACTTATCTTCATATCAAAGGCCGATACGCAGCGCGCCATTGAATACTCTAACGCTCCAAATTTCGGGGGCATTGAGCCCGGGTACAGTCTGTTTACAAAAGCCGCATGGGGAACCGCCGCCACACAAGAGGTTGAAGATAATCTTGCCGTCATGTCAGAGCGGCTATTTCGTGCCATGATTTCGCAGTATGGTGTGGATCCGGGAGAAGAAACGATATCCCTTCTGACCGAAACATACGGGGCACGCGAAAACATATTGAACCATACGCGAGAGAATGTCCCGCTAGGGCCTAATATGCCAAAACTCTCTGCACCGGAAAAAATGAAAACCAAACCAGTCATGCAGCCCGCATGGCAACAAACACTCGACAGAGCCCGTAATTTTTTATAACCCAGTAATTTTAAACAGTGAGTTATTATGGCAGACCCAAAGAACAAATCATTAAGCGAAGCAACCCGTACAGCGGCAAGCGGGGTAAACACAGACCCTAACCACGGTTCTGTCATGCCGCCGCTATATATCTCAACCAATTTTTCGTTCGAGGAATACGCAAAACCGCGTGAATACGATTACACACGATCCGGCAATCCAACACGGGATTTACTGGGACAAACAATTGCATCTCTTGAAAACGGCCATGACGCGGTAGTGACTTCCTCGGGGATGAGCGCCCTTTACCTTATGTTTCATTTGCTAAAACCCGGTGACGTCCTGCTGGCGCCACATGACTGTTATGGCGGCACATTCCGTCTGCTTACCGCCATGCATAAAAAGGGTAATTTCGAGGTTCGTTTTATCAATCAGACAGATAAAAACGTGCTAAAAGACGCATTCGAATGCATACCGAAGATGATTTTGATTGAAACGCCAAGCAACCCGCTCCTGCGCATAACAGACATTGAATACGTAACGTCACTGGCAAAGCAGCACGACACAATTGTTGCCGCCGATAATACATTCTTGTCCCCAATCTTGCAGAAACCGATAGATATGGGCGTTGATCTGGTAATGCATTCCACAACTAAATATATCAACGGCCATAGTGACGTTATTGGCGGCGCCGTTGTATCACGAACAAAAAACCTGCACGCGGAAATGTCATGGTGGGCCAACGCAACCGGCGTTGGCGGATCACCGTTTGATAGTTACCTGACAACACGCGGCCTACGTACCATTTCCCTGCGCGTGGAACGGCAACAGGAAAACGCAGTAAAAATAGTTGAATTTCTGAAAAACCATTCGGCCATCAAAAACGTCAATTATCCCGGACTTACCGACCACCCAGGACATGATATCGTACAGAAACAACAAGCCGGGCCAGGCGCAATGTTCAGCTTTGAACTCAATGGAAATGAAGACAATATCCGTACGTTTCTAAAGGCACTGTCATTATACTCCCTATGTGTATCATTGGGCGGGGTTGAAAGCCTTATTTGTCATCCGGCGACCATGACCCACGCGGCATATACGCAAGAGGCCCGTGACAACGCCGGAATTTCCCATCAATTAATCCGGATTTCTGCAGGTATTGAAAGTGCCGATGATCTTATCAATGATCTGAAGCAGGCACTGGACATCGCGGTAAAATAATAATACGGAACAATTATTCTACATACGCATCTGCCTGATCACGCAGCACGCGCGGCAGGTTAAAAACAACGTTTTCCTCAACCTCGACCACATTTTCGACCGTGACGTCGAAGTGATGTGATAGTTTGTCGATAACCTCCTTAACCAGAATTTCAGGCGCAGACGCGCCAGCGGTAAGACCTATGCACGTTATACCCTGCATCCAGCCCATATCGATCTCACCGGCATTTTGTATCAACATTGCCTTATCACAGCCGTGTTTGATGCCAACCTCAACCAGCCGCCGCGAATTTGAAGAATTCGGCGCACCAATAACCATAAGCGCGTCAATGTCCCCCGCCATGGCCTTTACCGCCGCCTGACGATTGGTTGTGGCATAGCAAATATCCTCTTTACGCGGCCCGTGGATATTCGGAAAACGTTTGATCAATGCATTTACTATTTCACCAGTATCATCAACCGATAATGTCGTCTGCGTACAGTACGCGATATTGTTTTCATCCTCGACAACAATAGAACCCACGTCATTAATGTCTTCAACAAGAATGACGGCACCATCGGGCAATTGCCCCATTGTGCCAACAACTTCCGGATGACCCTTATGGCCGATTAAAATAATGATCTTACCTTCGTCGTAATAACGCTCGGCCTCCTTATGGACCTTTGTCACAAGCGGACATGTCGCATCGATATAAAAGATATTACGGTTTCTGGCATTTTCAGGGACATATTTCGGCACGCCATGGGCAGAAAACACAACCGGGCGGTCATTATGTTCCTCCGGTATTTCATCAAGCTCCTCAACAAACACTGCGCCCTTTTCACGCAAGGAATTGACAACATGTTTGTTATGAACAATCTCGTGCCGGACATAAACCGGCGTACCGTATTTTGCAATGGCCGTTTCGACGATCTGGATTGCACGGTCAACGCCCGCACAAAACCCGCGCGGTGCGGCCAATTTAATTGTCAGGGGTGTTTTTGAAATATCGCTCTCCATAACATGAAATTAGACGTTTACATGTTTGATTATCAAGTGCTTTCTGCTTGCATAATGTAAAACTGTCTGGTTAATTGAATTGAAAACCAATTATATCTCCAAAAAAGTGCGTTGATATGAAGTTATTTTTAAAACATTTAGTTGTTATTACTTGTCTTTTCGGTGTTGCCGCCTGTGAACCTATTCATAAAGCCTCCACGTCATGGGAATCAATTTGGTATGACATGCATACAAAGGATCCTGACACAAATGACGACTACATGGATACCGTTAACGAAAACGATGAATACGTAACACAATCATCACGTCAGGCAGAAGAAGGTCCGATGCATAAGGACAAGACATCTGTAAAAGCGCACGATAACGCAATACAGACAGATTACGCACAACATCAGGATTTCAATTCTGAGGACGATTATTCATACATGACGGATGATGCCGAAATGTACGAAGAACAAATGGTCGTAGACGTACACCAAGGCGCGGTTATGTGCCCGCATTACGACAATGTGAAGGATTTGAGCGAGCTTCACCAGTTTTATGACCCGCAAAATCCCGCACCTGGACAACGTGTTGCCCAAATCAAATTATCCGGCATGGCAATGACATGTAAAATGCACGGTCAGGATATGATCATGGATATTGATGTTACATTTGATGCACTGCTTGGCCCACGTTCCCGCATATTTGAAGGCGACCAGCCAAATATTTCCTACCCGTACTTCATCGCCGTTACGAATAAGCAAGGGAAAATCCTGAATAAGGTCATCCATGGTGTGTCCATGGCCTTCGGACCAATGGAAGTCAGCAAGACACACCATGAAAAGGTCAAGGAAATCTTTACCGTTGAATATGGTATGGATGTAACTGATCTAATGGTCTTGGTTGGGTTTCAGCTTACAGAACAAGAACTGGCATACAATCGTTCTATGAAAGAACAGTCAGAAAACCGTCCGATCAGCATTATTCCATCTGAAAATGCAGGAATAAGCCGTAACTAATCGTGACAATCCCACATTATAGTCGTTTTGCTTTACTCTTAGACAAAGCGCGAACAACGCCTCGTAGTCTCTATAGGTCAAGAGTGAAGCAAAAATGTCCGAAAATAAAAGGAAATGACTATATTTTATGAAGCCTTCTGCACGCATACAAACCGTTATAACTCTTTTAGAAGCAATCGAGAAATCATCCATTCCAATGGACTTGGTTTGCGGTGATTATTTCCGGACACGGCGGTACATTGGATCGAAGGACAGGTCATTTATTGCCAATTTGGTCTATGCAATCAAACGTACACATGCACGCATACAATGGTGGCTTGGGCACCTAAACGCTGAATGTACACCGCGTAATCAAATGATCGTATATTTGCATTTCTTTGATGAACGTAGTGTCACATCCCTGTTTGATGGCACACAATACGCACCGGATAAATTGAGCGATGACGAACAAAGCATTTTAGATGCCCTCGGCAAATATAATGATATTCAAGACGGTCC
>JAUICS010000069.1 GCA_030427765.1 Alphaproteobacteria bacterium | reverse complement strand
AAGAAGACGATCAGAAAGAAACAATTTTTTATCAAAATAATGATGAAATCGGACGCATTTCTGACCCAGAGTTTGGAAGGTGGTTTTTTAATATATGGCTTAATGAAAAAACAAGCTCTCCGGACCTACGCAGAAAACTGTTGGGGATGTGATGCAGCATGAACGCCCATCACGTCTTAATCTTTTTCAATATAGTTTAATCGCCCTGCCGCTTTCATTCGCCGGATTACCTCTTTACATTCACATGCCGGATTTTTACAGCCGTGAACTGGGTTTAAGTGTTGGCATTTTAGGTATTATTTTACTTACTATACGTTTATTTGATGCTTTCCAAGACCCTTTGATTGGTTACCTCTCAGATAAATACGCAAGAAACCGTTTTCATATTTTTATGGTAGGCTGTTTTGTGTTGTCATGTGGTGTGGTTGGCTTGTTTGTAGGGCCGCAGATGTTTGTTGCAACACCGATCTGGTTTACGGTTTTCATGATACTCGCCACCACTGGGTTTAGTATCGTTGTTATTAATCTGAATACTGTTGGCGGGTTATGGCAGAATGATGAACATGGCCGTATGCGTATATCTGGATGGCGTGAGGCTTTTGCCTTATGCGGTTTGTTATTTGCGTCCATATTACCAACGGTTCTGCAATATAATTTTTCTTCTGACGTTGCGTTTAAAATTCTGGCATGTGTGTTTGTGTTTGTCATTGTGATCGGTTTCATTTTCTTTTCTAAATTTTACAGGTCAATTTCGCGCGATCATGTCTTGCATACATCACAATCTCGAAAGGGTTTTTCGTTTTTATCGCTGCTATTCGGCGCAGATAAATATTTTTTTGCGGCATGTTTTTTAACGCATGTGGCAGCGTCCATTCCGGCGGTCACCGTTTTGTTTTTTATCAATGATTACCTGAATGCCGAGAATTATACGGGACTGTTTTTGTTTTTATATTTTATATCCGGTGCTGTCTTTATGCCTGTTTGGATGAAACTGTCAGAACGATATGGGCAGGAGAAAGCATGGATGGCATCTATGTTATTGGCCGTTATTTCATTTATGTGGGCATTTGGTTTGAATGAGGGTGATGTTATATCTTTTGCAATTATTTGTCTGATGTCCGGTATGGCTCTTGGGGCCGATCTGGCAATTCCCCCGGCGATAATGGCAAATCGAGTTGCGCAGCAAAAGACGGAAGCAGAGGCAACACAATATTATGCAGTTCTGGCATTTATTCCAAAAATGGCATTGGCGATTTCAAGCGGTCTTATACTTATTATTTTAGACAGAAATGGTTTTGTGCCCGGCGATACTATGACTGAAAACGCCCGTGCGACACTTATCGCTCTCTACGCTCTAGTGCCCTGTCTCGTGAAACTCGCGGCATTATTCTTGGTATGGAGTATCAATAAAAACAAAGGAGACCACAATGACCTCACTGAAAGGAGTGCTTATCATGGCAATACTCACGTTTCTTAGTGCCTGCGGGGGCACAACATTAACATCTTATGAAGGGACAAGTCCCCAGATGGACATTAAGGAATATTTTTCTGGTCCTATTAAAGCGTGGGGGATTGTGCAGGATAGAAGCGGCAAGGTCACACGTAAATTCGATGTGGATATGGTAGGTTCATGGGATGGCGATATTGGTACGCTAGAGGAAAAATTCCATTACTATGATGGTAAAACCCAGCAACGCACATGGACGATTACAAAACTTGATGGTGGTAATTATGAAGGCCGCGCCGGTGATATAATCGGCAAGGCGGATGGCCAGCAAGCAGGAAATGCGGTTCGTTGGGCGTATCAAATGAATTTGGAAGTCGGCGATAACACTTATAAAATTACATTCGATGACTGGATGTTTTTGATGAATGACGGTGTTCTTATTAATCGATCCTATCTCAAGAAATTCGGTATCACGATGGCCGAGTTGACAATCTTTATGCAGAAACAGGAATAGCATTATGCAGACGTACAAAGACAAAAACGTTTGGATAATTGGTGCCAGTAGCGGCATTGGCGAGGCTTTGGCCATAGAACTCGCAGCCTCTGGCGCAAGGCTCGCGTTATCGGCAAGGAGTAAGGATAAATTAACGGCACTTGTTGATAAATTGGATGGTGATGATCATATGGTCATTCCTGTGGACGTAAGCAATGCAAGTTCATTACAAAACGCAACACAGGATATCATAAAAAAATGTTCTAAAATTGATATCGTTGTATTTCTTGCCGCACTTTATGTTCCGGGAAGTATTGTCGGAGATGTTGACCTCGAAAAGGCCCAGCAGGGTGTGGATGTCAATTATACAGGAGCATTAAAAACGGTGAATATTGTTGTGCCGGTATTGCCGGAAGGTGCGGTTCTTGCGTTATGTGGTTCTGTTGCGGGATATCGAGGATTGCGAAATGCGCAGCCATATTCGTCTACGAAGGCGGCGATTATTAATCTGGCGGAAAGCCTTCGTCTCGATTTAATGGACAAAAAAATCGATGTGAAAGTCATAAACCCCGGTTTTGTCAAAACGCCGCTTACAGATAAAAATGATTTTGATATGCCAATGCTGATTGAAGCGTCGGATGCGGCAAAATTTATATCAAAGGGCTTACTTAAAAAAAGCTTTGAAATTCATTTTCCGAAACAGTTTACATTTATTATGAAGCTTTTGGCGATGCTCCCGTATCCAGTGTATTTCTGGATTGCAAAAAGGATGCGGTGATGGGCCTTTTGTCACAATTTGATGACGGGATGCATGTCGCCGTAATCGGCGCGTCAGGCGGTATTGGTAATGCATTTGTAAACCATCTTTCACACAATAATAATGTACATCGTGTGTATGCGTTTTCGCGCAGTAAAGTAAAATTTGAGCATGAAAACGTATCGTCCTATTACATTGATATTTGTGATGAAGACACAATACACAAGGCGGCAAAAAAGATAAAACAACCGTTGAGTTTGATTGTTGTTGCTACCGGAATTTTGCATGAATCCAGCATTCGTCCTGAAAAAACGTTTCGCGATATAACCCTCGATACATTGCAATATATTTATACTATCAATACCTTTGGCCCTGCGTTGGTGATGAAGCATTTTTTGCCGTTATTGCCGAGACAGGGAAAATCCGTTGTGGCCGCATTGTCTGCGCGTGTAGGAAGTATTTCGGATAATGTTTTGGGTGGATGGTATGCCTATCGTTCATCCAAGGCGGCGTTAAATATGCTGCTGAAAACGACATCTATTGAAATAGCCAGAAAATATAAAGATGCTGCGGTCATAGGGCTTCATCCGGGCACGGTTGATACGGGTTTGTCGCAGCCATTTCATGGGCATGTGAGTCATGATATTTTTTCGGCCGGCCAATCCGTAAAATATTTGCTGGATGTCATTAATAACGTTACCTCTAAAGACAGTGGAAACGTGTTTGCATGGGATGGCCAAAAAATTGAAAGTTAAGGAGTGTGAAATGAACATTATAGCACGTGTTTTATGTTTGTTTTTGGGAGGTATGGTGATTTCCGGTTGTTCTGTGTTTGGTCATACTGGGATTGAGACGGCGCCTTATAGTGTTGTGTTGAAAGATCAGAGTTTTGAAATCCGTCATTATCGTTCTCTCGTTCTTGTTACAACCAATATGCCCGGCGGCATGCAGGAAAGTCAGAATAGCGCGTTCCAGAATTTGTTCGATTATATTTCCGGTGCGAATATTGGTGCGGCGAATGTCGAGATAGCCTCATCGATACGAATGCAAAATAAGGATGACCTTGTCGGAGAGAAAATAGAAATGACGGCACCTGTTTTGATGCAAGAGGAAAAATCATTGCAAACGATGTCATTTGTTCTTCCGGCCCGTTATACCATGGAAACTGCGCCTAAACCTACCAATGAAGATGTATGGCTTGAGACTGTTTCTGATTATACAGTCGCAACAATTCAGTTTTCCGGCTTTTTGACTGGTGATAATATCCAGTGCCATAAACAAAAATTGCAGAATTGGATTGATGAGTCGGTATACCTGATAACAGGATCGGCGATGGTGGCAGGATATAATCCTCCGTGGACTTTACCCATGGCCAGACGCAATGAGGTATTAATTCCGGTTACAAAAGATGAGTAGTTCGCTTCGTCTGATTTTAGGCGACCAATTATCCCAAGATGTATCGAGCTTGCAGGATTGCGATAAAGACAAAGACTATATCCTGATGTGCGAAGTCTGGGATGAGGCAACCTATGTTAAGCACCATAAGAAGAAAATCGCGTTTTTATTTTCCGCCATGCGCCATTTTGCAGATGATTTGGAAA
The DNA here is from genome assembly GCA_030427765.1 of Alphaproteobacteria bacterium. Classification (GTDB taxonomy): domain Bacteria; phylum Pseudomonadota; class Alphaproteobacteria; order Micavibrionales; family Micavibrionaceae; genus JAUICS01. The sequence continues at coordinate 2,652 of JAUICS010000069.1, read as the reverse complement.
ACAAAGGCTATAACGTTCATTACACGAAACTTGATGACAAACATAATACAGGATCTTTTCAGGGGGAGGTGGCTCGCCTGCTTGAAAAACATGCATTTGACAAAATTGTGGTCACGTTTCCTGGCGAATATCGCGTGCTTCAAGATATGCAAACATGGGAAGCGAAATTTTGTCTGCCAGTCGAAATTCGTGAAGATGATCGCTTTTTGTGTGCGCCGGAACGGTTTACAGAGTGGGCTGAGGGCCGAAAGACACTCCGTATGGAGTTTTTCTACCGTGAGATGCGACGCAAATATGATGTGCTGATGAACGGTGCTGAGCCGGAGGGAGGCCAATGGAATTATGATTTTGAAAACCGCAAACCACCTGAGGATGGATTGCATGTTCCGTCGCCATATACTGCTCAAATAGATGATATTACAAAGGAGTGTATTGATTTGGTTGCGGATAGATTTCCGGATCATTTTGGCGATCTTTATCCATTTTACTTTGCCGTTACTCGTGATCAGGCCCTATATGCACTCGATAAATTTATAGATGAACGTCTTGTGACATTCGGGGATTATCAGGATGCGATGATGCAGGGGGAACCATGGATGTTTCATTCGCATCTGAGTTTTTATATTAATTGTGGTTTGCTTGATCCGCTGGAGGTTGTGAGGAAAGCCGAAGCGGCATATCGTGACGGGAATGCCCCCCTCAATGCCGTGGAAGGATTTGTTCGTCAGATTATTGGCTGGCGGGAATATGTGCGTGGTATTTATTGGCTGAAAATGCCGGAATATGTTGATGAAAATTTTTTGAAGGCAGAGCGCGACTTGCCGTGGCTTTATTGGTCTGGGGACACGCAGATGAACTGCTTGCGGCAATGTGTGCTTGAAACAAAAGAAAATGCGTATGCTCATCATATTCAACGTTTAATGGTACTTGGGAATTTTGCTTTGCTTGCCGGAATTGATCCGAAGCAAGTGAATGAATGGTATTTGATTGTGTATGCGGACGCTTATGAGTGGGTGGAACTTCCCAACGTTTCCGGCATGATACTTTATGCGGATGGCGGTTATCTGGCCAGCAAGCCATATGCGGCGGGCGGGGCCTATATCAACCGTATGTCGAATTACTGCAAAAACTGTTCCTATAAAGTGTCAAAGAAAAACGGGCCGGAGGCCTGTCCGTTTAATTATCTCTACTGGGATTTCTTTATCCGGCATGAAGATATATTAAAACGGAATCCACGGTTAGGGCACAGTTACCGGACACTGTCAAAGATGAATGACGAAAAAATTCAAGCGATCAAAGATGATACGAAACGGTTTTTCAAAGAACTTGAACGTGCCTGAACGGTGAAATGGCAGGGGCAGAGAGACTTGAACTCACGACCTACGGTTTTGGAGACCGTCGCTCTACCAACTGAGCTATACCCCTAAAGATCGGTTACTATCTATACCCATTCACCATAGTGTAAGGCAAGTGTTTTCGGCAAGTGAAAATTTAGATGTTTAAGGTTCCAGTGTTATTAGGCTGGAGCAAAGCTCGCTTGGAAATTATCTTCGACGATGCTGTTAACCTTATCACGAACATCTTCTAAAATATCATCGGCACTGCGTGCGGCTTGAGTGTCCTGACCATTATCTTTTTCCCGTATGTCGATATTTTCACGCAACATATGCTCATATAACACTAAACTGCACTTATAGATACCGGATTGAAGCTGTGTTTTCAGTTCCCCCTGATCCACATCTACAGATATCTCGCCGCTTTCCACTTTTTCTTGCCATTTTTCGTTGATGGCTTCGCTGATGATCTCGACGGATAGATATAATCTTGCGATATCTTCCGTATATGTCTCATATGGTGCGCGCGCGTATTGTAGTGGATCTCCTTTTATCAGGCCCTGGCTTCTCATACGTCCAATTAAACTCGGAAGATTTTCATTTTTGCCATGTCCGGCGCTAATGATCGCGGCCGCGTCTATCTCACCATCTGCTGAGCTTGTCGTAATGGTGCCTTCTGCGGCATTTCCTTGCGCCACATTTTGCCGGATGGCCAGATAATTTCTTATGAACGCCGCATCGGGCGGATGAGCGTCTTCAATTGCATGCCCTATTTGCTGCGCAATAATTCCGGATATGTCACCTTTTTTCAACGCTGTATTTCGGCTTCGTTTATCCTTAATGCCTGTGATGGCATCTTCCTCAAAATACATGCCGTCATTGTTGAATTCGCCGTCGGTGCCATCAGCTGCGGAACCAACGATGATTTTCATTAAATCATCGCGTCTATATGAAATTTCATCCTCTATCGACACACATAACTGGTTCTTACGGCGTTCCAGCTCTGCTGCTTCGCGTGCGGCTTGATCATCGGCAGATGTGTCGGGTGATTGTGTAGATGTTGATCCGGAGACATCTCCGATATTTTCTTTTAGGTAATCTCGGCTTAATTGTACGGACTGGCTGGTTTGCCGATTGATAAATAATCCAAGACCCGTTGACAATGCCGCAAGAATACCAACACCCATAATACTTGTATCTTCAATTATTCCGGGAAGGCTGTAATCGCTTACCCAGCCAGCAATGGCGTCCACCCCACAATAACCAAGATATGTTATTGTGATTGGATTAATGTAACGTGCCATAAAACCCATAATGC
>JAUICS010000068.1 GCA_030427765.1 Alphaproteobacteria bacterium | reverse complement strand
AAAGCGGCGAAAAGGCAATCATGGCCGTCGCGGGATGCGTTGCACAGGCCGAGGGCGATTTGATCTTTAGCCGCGCCCCATATGTTGACCTGATTATCGGGCCGCAAAGTTACCACAAACTGCCGGAAATGGTTCTGGACCTTGTCGGCGGCAAAGAAGCCCGCGTCATCAATACGGATTTTCCAACAGAAACCAAGTTCGATAGTTTACCTGAAGAATCCCTTAAACAGGGGCCGTCTGCATTTCTATCAGTACAGGAAGGATGCGACAAGTTCTGCACCTTCTGCGTTGTGCCATATACACGCGGCGCCGAATATTCCCGCCCGGTTGAAGATCTTATCCGCGAAGCCAAACGCCTTGTTCAGCTTGGAACAAAAGAGGTCACTCTTCTGGGACAGAACGTTAATGCCTATCATGGAAAGGGTAAAGACGGCAAAACATGGGACCTTGCGGACATCATTCATGAAATTGCCAATATAAACGGGATTGAACGCATTCGTTATACGACATCCCACCCGCGAGACATGGATAAAGCGCTTATTGATGCACATGGCAGTATCGATAAATTAATGCCGTTCCTTCATCTGCCTATACAGGCGGGCTCCGATAAGGTGCTCGAGGCCATGAACCGGAAGCACAAAGCCGAATTATATTATGAAATTATTGCCGATTTGCGCAAGGTAAGACCGGATATCGCCATGTCATCTGATTTCATTGTCGGCTTCCCGGGTGAAAGCGACGATGACTTTGAAGATACAATGCGCGTGGTTGAGGATATTAAATACGTTTACGCCTATTCCTTTAAATACAGCCCTCGTCCGGGTACTCCGGCCGCAAATATGGCGTCAATGGTACCGGAACAAAAGAAGGCAGAACGTCTACAGCGCCTGCAAGACCTGCTGAATACCCAGCAATATGAGTATAATAAACAGGCCGTTGGCACGACCGTACCGGTGCTATTTGATCGATATTCGGAGGGTAAAAGCCAGCTTATGGGCCGCACACCGCATAATGTGGCCATACATGTTAAAGGGTCAAAACGCCTTGTTGGTGAAATTATGGATGTTCATGTTGTCTCTGGTGGTCCGAATTCGTTGACCGGTGAAATTGTCATACACGATAATATCCTGAAAGCCGCAGAATAAATGCATCCTCACATGAATAATGGTTTTGGTCGCACAGCACCATTTTTTAACTGTTCATTAGAACCTTTTGGCGCATTATAGACATTAGGAATGACAGTTATAGACGATACCGAGCATCAACGAATTACCCACGCGCTTAGTTTCGAGGACACTACGCTCTTGCCGGAACTCGTGGGGGAACATAATTCAAACCTCCAAATCATGGAACACGCGCTAGAACTTTCCATAGAAACCCGTGGAAACGAAATCCATGTAAGCGGTGAACATAGCCACGTACAGGCAGCACAGGACATTCTATATGTTCTGTGGGACCGTCTTAAGAAAAAGCAGAATGTAACGTCACAGGATGTTAAGGCCGCCATCCGTTTCCACCAAAATCCGCAGCGTGAGGAAAACGGGTATTCAATCGAGGATTATCTGGATGACAAAACGGTCATCCATTTAAAGAAGAAATCTTTATCACCCCGATCCCCAAGACAGGCCGAATATATAAAAGCGATGAATTCGCACGACATGGTATTCGGTATTGGTCCGGCCGGTACTGGAAAAACCTATCTGGCGGTGGCAATGGCCGTATCGTTATACCAGAAAAAAGAAATCGAACGCATGATATTCTGCCGTCCCGCGGTTGAGGCCGGTGAGCATCTTGGCTTTCTACCCGGCGACATGCAGGAAAAAATCGACCCTTATCTGCGTCCGATATACGATGCCTTGCACGACATGATGCACATTAGAGACGTTGAAAAACTTATCGAAGATGGACGTATCGAGATTGCCCCCCTCGCCTTCATGCGTGGGCGTACACTAAAAAATGCTTTTGTCGTCATGGATGAGGCCCAAAACACAACATCGATGCAAATGAAAATGTTCTTAACACGTATGGGCGAAGGCACGCGTATGGTTGTCAATGGTGACATTACACAAATCGACTTGCCAAAAGGCACCCATTCTGGCTTGATTGAGGCCGAAAAAATTCTAAAAAATGTGCATGAAATTGCCAAAATACACTTCACATCAGAAGACGTTATACGTCATGGGCTAGTGTCAAAGATTATTAACGCCTACGAAAAAGCAAAAAAATAATATTTTCAGTATTTTAAAATGACTTCCCTCAACAAAAATCTAAACATTGATATCTCCATCGACGATGATCGCTGGAAATCAAGTGAATACAATGATCTAGAAAACAAAATAAAACATACACTTGAAAATGCGTTTTTAAATGCACCATCACTCAACAACGTTCCTGATAAGGATTGTGAGATCAGCATATCACTATCCAATGATGACCATGTAAAGGAACTGAACGCACAATACCGTGCAAAGGATAAACCGACAAACATCCTCTCATTCCCGTCATTAGAAAGTGAAAACGGTCAAATCGTTGATATTCCGGAGGAATTATTGATGGACGACAATTTTCATCTTGGTGATTTAATCCTGGCCTATGATACAATTGAAAAAGAAGCGGATGAACAAAACAAGGCATTTACCGACCACGTAACACATTTGATTTTGCACGGATACCTTCATGTCATTGGATATACGCATGAGCATGATGACGATGCAAAACAGATGGAAAATCTGGAAATTCAAATTTTAAACAATTTTGGAATTAAAAACCCTTATCAACATATATAAACCATGGCATAATCGGCGAGTTAGAGATGATTAAAAAAACCTATTCAAATACGGCGGAAACTGACGCTTCACCATCCGAGGAACCATCGGAACCTCCCCCGTCATCCGAAACATCACAACCACAATCACTTGGGGAAAACCCTTCCACATATGTGAACGGCAACGGCACCAACGGGCATAAGGATGCCGGCTTGATTTCATGGCTTAAATCCGCCCTGCAAAAAAAGAATGACGATGCCCTCCGTAAAACCCTTGAAGAATACGTTGATGAAAACGGTGAAATTAACGAACATCTTCCGGCCGCCATTCATGAAAAAAAGCTTATTTCAAACGTTTTGAAAGTACGTGACCTGCGCGCCATGGATATTATGGTGCCGCGTGCAGACATCATTGCCATAGATGTTGAAAACGACCGTGACAGTATTTTAAAATTGATTAGCGAGCATCCACACAGCCGCTTCCCCGTGTACAAAGACGAACTTGATAACATTATCGGCAGCCTTCACATAAAAGATATGGTTTTGGCTCTTCCTGAAAATTCAAACCTGAATATTGAATCAATTGTCCGTGACATGCCGATTGTATCGCCAACCATCCCGGTTTTGGATCTATTGTTGGAAATGCGTGAAACACGTCGTCACATGGCACTGGTTATTGATGAATTCGGCGGTGTTGACGGGCTGATCACCATTGGCGACCTTATTGAAACCATTGTTGGTGAATTCTATGACGAGCATGATATCGAGGTAGCACCGGAAGTCCGTATCCTGTCAGATGGCTCTGTTATAGCCGATGCCCGTGTGGATGTTGAAGAATTTGAAAAAGAATTCGGCGAACTTCTATCCGAGGAAGAGCGCGATGAAGTTGACACGCTTGGCGGTCTGGTGTTTACAATTGCACGACGCGTACCTGCACGCGGTGAAGTGTTGAGGCATGAAAGTGGAATGGTCTTTGAAATTATTGAAGCGGACCCCAGACGAGTCAGCAAAATGCGCATACGGAATATTCCGCAAGAATAATTATTTAATCACACTCCAAAACATCTTTTTATCACCATATTTCAAGGCATTTTTATGCGGTCTTCTTGGTGCATTAGGTATGGCACCACTCTTTTTATGGCCTATACTGCTTTTATCACTCGCCGTCTTTTTCACCTGTTTTAACGACACCCTAAAACGTCGTGAATATTTCATGGTCGGGTATTTATATGGACTTGGGTATTTCACCGCCGGATTGTACTGGATAGGTAACGCATTATTGGTTGACGGAAACCCGTATTACTGGGCGTATCCATTGGCATTACTAGCATTACCTGCATTCCTGTCACTCTTTTACGGAGTATTTGGATATATATTATCGTATATCACAATCCAAAAAGTCGCGGGTTTTTTAGCCTCTGCCGCACTGCTTGCCCTCACCGAATGGATACGCGGCCATATTTTTACCGGCTTTCCATGGAATTTGTTTGGTTACACATGGGGCGGCACGCTGGAAATCGCACAATCCGTATCCGTTTTCGGTATTTATGGCCTTACGCTGATCACCATAATAATTGGATTTGGATTGGGCTTCATATATCTTCACGGCTATAAATCGAAGACGTCATTAATAACCTCAGCCTCACTCATATCAATGTTAGGCGTTACATTCATCTATGGCCATATACGTATGGCCGATAACGTCACACAATATGATGAACGGACAACAATACGCCTTGTCCAGCCAAGCATTCCGCAGGCCGAAAAATGGGATCCGGCTTATTTGGAACGCAATTTTACAAAACACCTCAACATCTCCAAAGCAAGCGATGTAAAGAGTGATAACATCATTCTCCTATGGCCAGAAACATCGATAAACCCTGCCATTTTGAATTCCCCTCAAGCAGGACAAATGATTTCCAACACGCTTAAAAGCCTTGGGAAAAACAGCTACCTATTCTCGGGTGCCCTTATCCGTGAAAAGGACGGCGACAATGTTACACATTACAACGCATTTCTAGCCATTGATAAAAACAACCAAATACGTGCGCGTTATAACAAATCACACCTTGTCCCCTTCGGGGAATACTTGCCATTTGAAAACTATCTGCCCATAAAACCCATCGTAAACCTATCAGGATTTCAAAGTGGAAGCGGTCCCAAAACACTATTTACAGGGGATATCCCCAGCTTTAGTCCATTAATTTGCTATGAGGCAATTTTCCCGGGAGATATAATAGGAACATCACAAAACCGTAAACCAGAATGGATAATAAATGTGACAAACGACGCATGGTACGGTGTGTCATCCGGCCCATACCAGCATTTAACCCAGACAATCTATCGTGCTATTGAAGAAGGCCTCCCTCTCTATAGAGCAGCAAGCACAGGGGTTTCCGCCGCAATTGACCCGATTGGAAGAACAATTTCAAATTTAAAATTGAACAAAACGGGGTATACAGATGTTTATCTTATAAAACCTTTAGGTGAGGTTACACCCTATTCAAAGTTTGGAGACATTATATTCATGAGTATGATTGCCGTATTGTTTTTTACATATATTTTAAGTAGTAAATTACCGTACAACATATATGAATAATTGTAGTAAATATAGTTTAATACTTTAGTCTAGTAGAATTGTACAAAAAATAAGCTTAAAAGGATTACGCGATTGCGTAATGCAATTATAAAAACAAACTTAATACTTTTGTGGTATTATCATAAGATCGCTTTAGGGAAATAAATTGTTATGACCAAGCCAACGAAAACAAAAGGACGTGCAACGTCCATGGATGAACATGTTGGTCAACGACTAAGAGTTCGTCGCAACATTATGGGAATAAGCCAGGAAAAACTGGCTGAGATGCTCGGCCTGACATTTCAGCAGGTACAGAAATACGAGCGCGGTTCAAACCGGATCAGTGCCGGTCGTTTATTTGAAATATCCAAAATTCTGGAAGTTGATCCAAACTGGTTTTTTAAAGATCCAAGCAACGACGATGCCCAAGGCACGAAAAATAACTTTGGTTTTGCCGAAGGCGAACAAGATAAATTTATCGACGATAGCATTCTTTTGGAAAAAGAAACTATTGAGCTTGTAAAGGCTTATTATTCAATAGAAGATCCGAAATTCCGTAAGGAAGTTATGCGGTTTATCAGGTCCATTGCCGACCACAGAAACCATTAAATCCCACATAAACATATCAAATATTTCTTGAAACACCCTTTTTTTGCCGATAACATCCGCAAAAATACTTATTTTAATCTTCAACAAACGACGAAGGGTAGTTTATGCCTCCATATTCAGGACATATTATGCAACAATCATCATTAAAAGATTACATTTTCACTAGTGAATCCGTATCAGAAGGTCACCCAGACAAGGTATGTGACCGTATTTCAGATGCTATCGTTGATCTATTCCTAGCAAAAGACCCGGTTGCGCGTGTGGCCGCGGAAACACTTGTCTGTCCGGACACTGTTGTTCTTGCCGGTGAAACACGCTGCGCACAAGAAGTTACGCATGACGAAATTGAAAAAGCCACACGCGAAGCGATCAAAAACATCGGATATGAGCAAGACGGCTTCAACTGGGAAACAGTGAATGTCGACATCAAACTTCATAAACAATCTGCAGACATCGCACAAGGTGTTGATAGTGCAGAAGACAAAGATGACGGTGCCGGTGACCAGGGTATCATGTTCGGTTATGCATGCCGCGATAACGAGGCATTAATGCCTGCCGCTATCTATTACTCTCACAAAATTCTACGTCTACTTGCCGAGGCACGTCATTCCGGAAAAGTTCCTGAATTGGGTCCAGACGCAAAATCACAGGTAACGTTGGAATTTAAAGATGAGCATCCGGTTCGTGCGACATCTGTCGTTCTATCAACGCAGCATTCCGACGGCTTAAGTCAGGAAGATGTTGCAAAAATCGTCCGCCCTTATATTGAAGATGCCCTTCCCGATGGCTGGATGTGTCCGGATGATGAACTTTACATCAACCCGACTGGCCGTTTTGTTATTGGCGGTCCGGTTGGTGATGCCGGTTTAACAGGCCGTAAAATCATCGTTGATACATATGGTGGTGCGGCACCACACGGCGGCGGCGCATTCTCCGGTAAAGACCCGACAAAGGTTGACCGTTCAGCTGCATATGCGGCACGTTACGTCGCGAAAAACGTTGTGTCTGCAG
>JAUICS010000067.1 GCA_030427765.1 Alphaproteobacteria bacterium | reverse complement strand
TATCTCCCCACAACCCGGCGAAAAATACCGCTTGATCACACGAAGTGATATGGACGGATTAGTCTGCGCAGTTTTATTGAAAGAACTGGACATTATCGATGACATTACATTTGTACATCCAAAAGATATGCAAGACGGAATTATTGATGTCACAGGCAAAGATATCACAACCAACCTTCCGTATGTTGAGGGCGTATACCTATCATTCGATCACCATGCAAGCGAGGTTGAACGTGTTGGCGGACAGCCAGAAAACCATATCATCGACCCCGCTGCACCTTCGGCTGCGCGCGTTGTCTATAATTACTTTGGTGGAAAAGAGAAATTCCCAACAATTTCAGATGACATGATGAACGCCGTGGATAAAGCCGATGCGGCCCAATTCACAAAAGATGATATTCTCGATCCTCAAGGATGGGAGCTGCTCAGCTTCCTTATGGATGCACGTACAGGACTTGGTCGTTTTCGTGATTTCAATGTATCAAATTATCAATTGATGATGGATTTGATTGATTACTGCCGTGATCACAATGACATCGACTCCATTCTTCAACTGCCCGATGTAAAAGAACGCGTTGATTTATATATGAATTACCAAGGCCGTTTTAAAGAACAAATTCAAAAATGCGCAAAACTTCATAAAAACATGATTGTTCTGGATCTCCGCAACGAAGAGACTATATGGCCCGGCAACAGGTTTATGATTTACGCCCTGTTTTCACATTGCAATATTTCATGCCACGTTATGTGGGGTAAAAACCAGCAAAACGTTGTTATGGCGGTTGGAAAATCGATTCTAAACCGTACGTCCCGTACGGATGTGGGTAGTCTTATGCTCGAATACGGCGGTGGCGGCCACAATGCGGCCGGAACATGCCAAATTGAAACGGAAAAAGCCAACGCAGTTTTGGATGAGCTGATACTTCGCATCACAGCGGACGGATAATTCCAGATCACAGTTATCCACAGAATCCGTGGATAACCCTGGTGACCGATTCGGGGATATAATTATTTACCCTAAAAACTTTCTTTTTTATCAAATCGTTACATGTCACTCTCAATGAACATGAAAACGAACAAGGATTGATCTATGACATCACCCGTCATTATGTGGTTCCGTCAGGACTTACGCGTACACGACAACCCCGCCCTCAAACACGCTTGTGAACAGGGAGAGATCATTCCTGTCTATATTCTGGATGACCATAATGCCCAGGAATGGAAAATGGGTGGCGCTTCACGTGTCTGGCTTCACCACAGCCTCAAAGACCTGAACACAAGCCTGAACGGAAACCTGCATGTGTTTTCCGGTAATGCGAAAGAGATTTTAGAAGACATCGTGAAGGATACCAGTGCCGTTGGCATATATTGGAATCGTTGCTACGAACCCTGGCGGATTGCACGTGATAAGGATATTAAGGCCCATTTTCTGGACAAGGAACTTGATGTGGAAAGTTTCAACGGATCCTTATTGTGGGAACCATGGGCGATCAAGAAGGATGACGGAACGCCGTATAAGGTATTTACCCCGTTTTATAAAAAAGGATGTCTTAACGCCCCTGCCCCGCGTGAGCCAATTTCATCCCCTAAAAACATTGCGTTCCACGGTGCGGTTAAGGATAGTTTATCGCTTTCGGACCTTAAACTTCTCCCTACTATAAATTGGGACAACCAAATGGTTAATTGTTGGGATATTTCGGAGAACGGTGCAAAAGAAAGGTTGCACGATTTCCTTGATAAAGGCCTCGACGATTATAAGGAAGGCCGTAATTTTCCGGCCAAGGACCATGTGTCACGTATGTCACCTTATCTTCATTTCGGGAATATTTCCCCACATCAAGTTTGGTACGCCGCCATTTACGCAAAAGGGAGCGAAGACGATAAAAACTTGCAGCACTTCCTAAGTGAGCTTGGCTGGCGAGAGTTTTCACACAGCCTGCTTTACCATTTCCCCGACCTGCCGCGCCAAAACCTTCAGAAGAAATTTGATAACTTTCCATGGAAACATGACGATAACCTCCTGAAGCTATGGCAAAAGGGGCAGACAGGATATCCGATCGTCGATGCCGGTATGCGGGAATTGTGGCAAACCGGCTATATGCACAACCGCGTACGCATGATTGTTGGTAGCTTCCTCGTAAAAAACCTATTGATTAGCTGGCATCATGGGGAAGATTGGTTCTGGGACTGTCTGTTCGACGCCAATCTGGCCAATAACTCTGCGAGCTGGCAGTGGATTGCGGGATCAGGAGCCGATGCTGCACCGTATTTCCGCATATTCAATCCAATGACACAAAGCGCGCGTTTTGATGAAGATGGCATATATATCAAAACATACGTGCCCGAGCTTAAAAACATGCCTTCAAAACATATTCATGCCCCGTGGGAGGCACCAGAGGACGTTCTGGATAAAGCTGGGGTTAAACTTGGGGAGAACTACCCCTATCCCATTGTTGATCATGCAAATGCGCGTGATAAAGCGCTATCTGCGTTTCATAGTTTGAAAGAAAATTAAGCTAGACCAAAGTGGGTGAATAAGAATCCCTGGACATTACCGGCTCACCGGACACGAGTTCTACTTCACGACCTGCAGCACCGCCAAGATCAAGATTAGCACTTGTAAATGCTCCGCGGATTGTATCGCCAAGGTTGCTCCATGTGCTTCCATCCAAAAGACTAGGCCCCAGACCCGAGAACTCGTAAACAGCACCTAAGCCCAATGCAATAGCACCGCTAACCAATAATGGCGCCAAAACACCTACACCACCTGCAATCCCTATTGCAGCTATTCCAGCGATTCCTAAACCTGCCCAAGTGGCGATTCCGGCATCTCCTAAACCAGAAACCCATTCTGAGAAATTGACCTCCGGAAGCGAAAATTCAGGCCAGCTTACATCACCAAACAGGGAGGATAAACTTATTCCATTTTGAATGTAATGTGTGGCCGTACTGTCCAGGAAATTCGTTATAGGGTGCATCCATTCGGGCAAAAATGAATTTGCATTAAAGTTTTCTGTGAATGACGAATATACGCTAGAAACATCAAATCCCAATTGCTGGGCAAAGAAACCGGCTGATACAGCCAATATCGGCAAACCAACAGCCGTCAAAGCCATGCCCACACGGCCCGACCCAGCCATAACGGCCCATAACGCGGCTCCACCGATCAATATCTCAGGCATGTTGTTCAGCAATGCGCCACCGGCGGACATCGCAAAAGCCTGGACACTGCTTAGGTCAATATTTAAAAACTCTACAAATTGATCAAAGGCAGTTGAAATTACTCCGGCGGCTGAAGTTGCAAATTCACGCAGTCCAAACCCAACCTCACCGGCCACACCGGAAGCAGTCATATTGTAGTCGTATGAATTAAATTCCGATATTGCCGTATAACCAACGTACGCAGCGAAACCCATCATACCTAATCGCATGATGTTACTTAAGTTCAATATATTAGCGCCCACGCCCAATACACCGTTTAAGCCGATCGTGTTTTGAAGCAAAGTTGCAAGAGCGATTCCCGCCACGCCTATTGAAACCGGATCAGGCATACTCTAGCCTCCAGTTCAGTAAACCAAGTAGATGCGTCTGGATTACGCTTTTCAATATTACTGCCAACAGATTTGCTGTATTTCTAAACATACTTAATAATTTTTTTCTTATATTAGCAATTTCGGGTTTTTAACCGCAAATTTGCCCTTAACACATTGTTTTCAAAATATAAACACTCTATATATTTTTACATATTGTAGCAATTTATTGTTAACATATGGTTATTTTTATAGGATTTGCAAGGGAATTCATGTGTTACAATGACTTACTAAAGCGAACAAAAACGTGAAATGATGATCACACCGCCCAAATTTACAGATGATAAAACAATCGCCGTACTGGCGCCCTCAAGCATCACCACAAACGACCGAATTAAAAAAACAGAAACTTACTTTAAAAACAATAAATTAAAGAGCTTTATTCATTCTCAAACTTACTTTGAATACAATCAAAGTGCCGGGACGAATGCACAGAAACGTAAAGCCTTCGACGATGTGTTTAGCCGTCATGACATCGGAATGATCATAGCGGCAGGTGGAGGCAATCGCGCCCTGCACTTACTTGATACACTTGATTTTAAAATGCATGTTGGCGCGCCAAAAATTTTTATGGGATATAGTGACTGCACCGCCCTTTTGAATGCATTTGCGGCGTTCGGAATGGTAACGTTCCACGGCCCTATGCCAAGCCGTATTGAACATCCCAATTTCAATGAAGAATTTTCCTATGCCCTTGATATTGTTCGGGGTAACGAGCGTACGTATCCGTTAGAGCAATCAAGCATTTTTCAAAAAGGAAAGGCGCATGGAACACTTCTTGGCGGAAACCTGAGTGTCTTCCTAAAACTAATCGGCACGAAGTACGAACCGGACCTGAATGGTGCCATTTTGTGTCTGGAGGACGTAAACGACGAACTTAGCTGGTTTGACCGTGATTTATGGCATTTGCGGCAAATGGGTATCCTTAACAAGATATCAGGACTTATTCTGGGCTCGTTCTCAAAAGGCGATTCCGGTCGCCCCTACGGCTTTACATTCGAGGATATTATTCAGGAACACACAAATGATCTTGATATACCGATAATTACGAATGCACCATTTGGGCATGCTGACAAACTGTACGCATTTCCCGTTGGTGTGACCGGTTATCTAGATGCATCAGGGACAATTCCAAAACTGACATTCGATAGTCCGGTGTCGGACGACTAGTTCGTATCAGCAGCCATCAATATTGCGTTCCAGATACTCGTGACGCACAGAATCGGTGTCAAGACGTGGTGACGGCATATCACCCTTAATGCGGGCGGAACCAGCGATAAGTTCGGTTAAATATTCGCTATCCTGATGCTGAACGGCATCAAGTGACGCTTCCAACACACGACGATACGTACGTAGTGCATTCACAACTGCCCCGCGATTGTAATACAGAAGGTTTGCAAGATACTCCGGATCAGACAGCATCGGCGCAGAACCATCCAGAAAGCTTGGGTTTGGTGATTCCGAAATCATGTTACCAACACGTTGATCCACATCCTTCGCGTTCAATGTTGTTGCCGCGGCGATAACGACCGGCATAAACGTGCCCTGAACCAGATCAACCCCGGCCTGAAGATTAAAATTATCCGCCAACGGCATTTTACGGCTACGTGCATCCTCAACATTATGGTCATATGCCCATTCGGCCAGTTCACCGACAATGCCCTCGCGTACGTCTTTCTTACTGTCTTTTTCTATCAGACGAGTGCGAAAATCATGTGCCTCGGACAATATCGCCAGTAATCTCTTCGGTGTTGATGCGTTTTCCAACGCATCTTCAATTTTTTCGAGCTTGCAGAGGTAGCCTTCACCGGCGTTTGCGATATGCGTTTTGTTTTCATGGAAAATAGACATCCACATATCTTCATTGGCGTCTGCAATACGCGCCATATTACGCAGCCATGTCCTGGCCTTTTCATATATTTCCATCCCCTTCACACGCCCGCGGTCACATATTTCATTTGCCAGACAAACGAAGCTGAACACATTTAAATGGTGAAAATGGGATGTTGTCGCAAAAAATGAATCATGCGCCTCGGCAGATAATGAAATTGGTGTTCCGCCCATAAACGTCCAGAAACTTTGTACGGTTTCAAAAGCAGGTTTATCCTGCCCCTCAATAGTAAAAATACCTTTGCCGTCATACATATCAGGGTTACTGGATGATGGCCCCTGCCCCTCAACCCCGAATGACGGGTGTGAACCAACCACACGGCCAATGCCACCAAGTCCTGTTTTAAGGGCCTCTACGGGGCTGTCTTTCACAGATCCCACATCGGTTACAATCGTATCCACAGATATAAACGATTTTAGTTTAGATCCGACATTTTCAAAATGCCGCGTTGGCGTTGCCACAACGACGAAATCAGGACTTTCCTGATGGTCTTCCGGTATATCTTCGTAAAAATGGACGTTATCGCCCCCCCCGATCATATCCATTATATCGCTGCGATGCTCCGCATTTGGTTCAATCACGGAAACAATCATATGTGGTGCATCACGTACAATACGACGAATAATCGACGTCCCAACCTGCCCGGCACCGACAATACAAATATGTTTGAAGCTGTTAAAATCACCACTCATAGCATTAAAAATTTACATAAAACCAAACAAAAGTCAAACAAAACGTCTTTAAATATGTGAACGGCCTTCACATATGCTCTGTTTTTATTGATAATGTTTATGGTTGCCTGTTTTTAAGGCCATCAACGTATTCGTTAGTTTTATATTGTCTTTTCTATGTCTTACAATTTTCAAAACGTATCAGTACTTGTTGTAGAGGATATTCAACCGATGCTGGTGCTGTTGGTCTCCACACTCAACATTCTTGGAATTAATAACATTGTTAAGGCCAAACAGGGGGAAGAGGCGTTTACAAAATTTCAAAAACACAATCCCGATTTGGTAATAACGGACTGGCTTATGGAACCAGTGGACGGCCTGCACCTTGTGCGCAATATTCGACATAACGCGATGTCAGTTAACCGGCGTGTGCCAGTGATTAATATGACGGGTTTTAGTGCCCTTCCTCGCGTTGAAAAGGCCCGTGATTTTGGTGTAACTGAATTTCTGGTGAAGCCGTTTACGGCAGAATCGCTATCCAAACGTCTTACCAGCATCATTGAAAAGCCTCGTGACTTTATTGAAACCGAAGATTTCTTTGGGCCGGACAGACGCAGGCGCAGAAATAAAAATTACCACGGGCCGTTTCGTCGTGATGACGATCAGAAGACGCTTATGGACGGTAACGTATACAAGGCATGAGTGTACTAGGCATGATCGCAGGATTGATGGGAAAGTATTTACATGAGTGATAATCAGGGCAAAAAGAAAGGCCATGTGTACAAGGCAACGCATGACCTCAAATCAAAAGTCGGAGGCGGAAGTTTTTCAGCTGAGATTCTGG
>JAUICS010000066.1 GCA_030427765.1 Alphaproteobacteria bacterium | reverse complement strand
GGACCCAATAGTATTCGCCGTTTCGGGTGACAGCAGGCCGAAGCTTTCCGGTGATAAGATGTAACCCAAAACAATTCCGGCAAACATACCGATCAGAATTTTCAGCCATAGATCGTTGCTAAGTATAGCATCCGAGGATTCCGAGAGGCTTTTGCCACGTTCGGATTGTGGGGCCTTATTGCGCTTGGCGGGGGCTTTTTTATTCTTTTTCGGAAGTACGTTTTTCATTGTGACTCCTTATCGGCTTCAATGGTGGCTTTGTTGGGTTCAGATATCAGTTTGCATCTTTCAGCGGTTCGTCAACCAATCCGGCATACAGGATTGTTTCGCCCACTTTCGGTTCCTTGCGCGGCATCACCGCAAAACCGTCATATGGCGCGGTGATAATTTCCCCGTCATCGTATTTATATAGTTCCTCACCTTCCGTAATTTTATCAAGGTGTTTGAGGACTCGAACTGGCGTGCCATCCTTTTGTTTCAAATATGCGCGGTTGTATTTAATCCATTTCGGGGTTGGGGGATTGTCATTATACGGATATTTTGTGCGTTCGATATCAAGTGTGTCGGCATACCCGAAATATTGAAGTGTATTCAAAATGACATCAAAACCAACATCACGCGTGGCGATGTCATCGAATTTGTAACCGCATTCGACCGTGATCGCGATGGCATCAAATTGACGTGCGTATTCTGTCATGCCGATACCGTGGCTGGCGTTTGCCTGATCCGCGAATGACTGCTGGAAACCCCAGCAAATTTCGGTAGGGCCGACCATTGTGCCGAATTCTTTTTCCTCAACTTTGTCGGGGCCAAGCGATACGAATGGAATGTCACCGCCCTCATAAGCATGAAGATCAAGAAGGATATCTGCCTTTTCCAGATGCGGGCAAATCGTGTTCGAAATCGGGTCTTCGTGATGTTTTATATCGTCGTAATAATGCATATTACGGTTTAAATCGCGGTCGATGAAACGTTGTTTTTCCTCATACGCGCGTTTGTTGATCAGAGGGATAACCGATAGCGTGCCTTGTTTGAGGGCGATTGTTCCATCATCCAGATAGGTTTTTAATTTTTCGACTGCGTGGACGCAGCCATGTTCGTTCCCATGCACTCCGCCCGTAATCAATAATCGTGGACCATCATTTTTACTTGTGTACTCGAAGGATGGGATATCGACAGTTTGCATGCTGGTAAGTATTATAAACGTGTGTTAGTGATTGTTTCTGGATTGCCTTGGGACACGACCCATAAGCGCCTATATTATCCTGTAATTTAGAGGTTTACCATGTCTTTTGACTATAAAGATGGAGTTTTACATGCCGAGGATGTGCCTTTAACATCGATTGCCGATGAAATGGGAACGCCGACATATGTGTATTCCTATCGCCAGATTCATTCCAATTATTTACGTCTGCAAAGTACATTTGCATCTATCTTGCCCGCGGATAAGCAGCCGTTAATCGCCTACGCCTGCAAGGCAAACGGATCGATGGCGATTATGAAGGCGTTTGTTGATATGGGTGCGGGTATCGATGTTGTGTCCGGCGGTGAATTGGACCGGGCATTAATGGTTAAAACCGATCCTGATAAAATTGTATTTTCCGGTGTTGGTAAAACGGATTCTGAAATTCTGGCCGCCATCCGCGCGCAGATACGCCAGATTAATGTTGAGTCCCCATCCGAAATGCGTCGTATATCGATGCTGGCCAAATCCATTAATACGATCTGTCCGGTGGCGTTCCGTTTTAACCCGCATATTGAGGTTGATACACACGCCAAAATCGCCACGGGTAATGAGGGCAGTAAATTTGGAATGCCGCTTGAAGAAGTTCTGGAACTTTATCAGGAGGCGACGGAAGACCCGGGCCTGCATCCCGTTGGTTTGAGTATGCATATCGGGTCTAAGGTTAAGACCGTTAAGACGTTTGAGAAGGCATTTAAACGAATGGCCGTTTTGACGGATATGCTTAGAAAATCCGGACTGCAGGTGAACAGTATCGATCTTGGTGGCGGGTTTGGTGCCATTCCGGCCGAAGATGCCATTAGTCTCGAAGGATTTGCAAAAGCCATTAACGATGTAATTGTTCCACTGGATACAGACATTATTCTTGAACCCGGCCAGATACTTGTCGGGAATGCAGGTGTGCTTCTGACACGTGTTACATATATTAAAGAAACGCCGGCGAAAAACTTCCTGCTTATTGATGCCGGTATGACCGATTTTATTCGCCCAAGTATGTATGGTGCGGAACATCCGATCCTGCCGGTTGTCGAGCGCGACGGCAAAGCATTTAAATGTGACATTGCCGGTCCGATTTGTGAAAGTTCCGACATTGTTGCAACGAAGCGCAGTTTTAAGGGGATTGAAGAGGGCGATTTATTGGCCATCATGGAAACGGGTGCGTACGGAATTGTTCACGCATCACCATTGTACAACGGACGTTTCATTCCGCAGGAGGCGATGGTCGATGGTAAGGAAGTGGCCCTTATTCGCGAATTTATGGACGTTAGCGATATTACAAAATATGAACGCTATCCGCACTGGATGAAGGTATAAATTTATACCCTTAATTCGCCTTCATGTGTGCCAATAGTGATGCAGATGCCTCACCCGTTACGGCTAAATCATTATCGCGTTGGTACGAACGAATGGCATCCTCAGTCTTCGGTCCGATAATGCCATCGGCGGGGCCGGGGTATAATTTCAAACCAATCAAGACATCCTGAATACGTTTTACGAGTTCGCTTTGTGCGCGTGTGGCCTCATTATCCGGATTGGTGTTTATGGACGATGCGCTTGCTTGCTTGTTTCCGCCAAGGCTGTAGGCCGTCATATATTTCTCAACAATCGCATCCGTTTCGATATTTCCGATAAGGGCAGATGTCTGTAATTGTTCTTTCGCGGACAGGGCTTCTGAGCTGCCTTTCTTCGCAGCCAAATGATACCAGAATAATGCGTGTTCTGGCTCTTCTTCACCCAGTAACCCGTTTTCGTAAATCAGGCCAAGGTTATATGCTGCCTCGACAATGCCTTGCATGGCGGCACTGGTGAAGTAATATGTTGCCAATTTCGGATTGTATTTTGCGCCGATGCCTTCGATATGGGCTATACCCAGATTGTATTGGGCCTCCGGATGGTTTAAAACGGCGGCGGCACGGTACCAGTTAATGGCCGTTGTTAAATCGGCATCAACGCCAAGCCCCTGATGATACAGGACACCCAGATTGTAGCGTGCATTTGATACGCCGCGCACAGACGCTTCACGGAACCAGAAGGCCGCCTTCTCGAAATTCTGAATTGTTCCGGCATGTCCGGCGGTGTAGATGGCGGCCAGATCATGTTGAGCTTCGCCAATGCCTTCGAATGCTTTTTCTTCAATTTGTTTTACGAGGGGTTTTAGTAACTCATCACGCTGGACACGTCCTGTTAACGGCCCGCGGTCTTCGCTTTCGATCAATTCACGCACGGTTGAACGGACGTCCTCAAGATCGGTTTTTAGCTCCGCATCCTCATTCGGGTCCAGATGCGTAAGATCAATACCGCTTAGTACAGGTGTGCTGGTTTGTTCTCTTACATCACCGGCGGCATCACCGGCCGCGGTTTCAATCTCAGGGTATAAATCTGTTTCGTCGGCGCGCAGGCTGGCATCATAATTGTCATTTGCCGGTGCTTTATCCACGGCCTCGTCGGATAGGTCGGCAGGTTTGCTAACGCCGTTACTTGGCGTTGCGGCATCACGGTCTGCGCCGGTGTCTAAACGTGCAATCGTTGTGTCGTATTCAACGTCAATAGCTTCTGCAACATTTTCTTTTGTATCTGCCACTGCATCGATGTCTGCAACGTCTTCGATTGCCTCTTAAATCTTTTCTTCGATCTCTGCAAGGTCTTGTACGATCGGTTCTTCGATATCTGAAGCGGCTAATGTCTCTGGCTCATCTTCCTCGATAATCACGATTTCCATGTCATCTTCAACGGGTGTTGGAATGGGTGCAGGATCATTTTGAGGAGATACATAAAGGGCCGTTTGATCTTCATTGTTAAAGACGCTTCCGGCGACTTGCGTATCTGCGCTGCCGTCGAATTGTTTGCTGATAAACCATCCACCCGCGAAAGTGGCAAGGATGATTGCCGCGGCGGCGGCGGTTTGTGTCCCGTTCAACAGTGATGCAAATGGGCGAGACCGTTTTGTATGCTCTATGCCTTCAAAGCCATCATGTGCAGATGATGAAATGCGTTTTTGCTCAATGGCATCGGCGGTTATGGCCTTTGCCGGCTTTACGAACGGACGATTGCTGTTTTCCGCGATGGATTGGTCTGTCAGAAGGACGAGGGCCTTTGCCTGTAAAGCTTCCTGATTGCGTGTGATGATTTCGTCCATACGCTCGATTTTGCGCTCAAGACGGATTTTGTCCTGATACGCCTTGTCCAAACGGCGGTTAATGCGTGTTTGCTGGGATGATACATCTTCCAGACGTTCGATCATTGTCGCGGCTTTGGTTAGCGCAGTATCGACGCGGTCGTTAATAACATCCGTTTGTTCTTTCAAAGATGCGATGATGTCATCATGCTCTTTTTGTTTTTCGGAGAAACTGCTGTGACGTTCGGCCGTTGATTTGTTAAGTGTGTCGCGCGTTTCTTTGAGGCTGTTTTCGAGCTTTTCTTTTGCCGCTTCAATTTCCTTAAACAGGGTTGCCTTGTTCTCGGCAATTTTTGTGTCTACTGACGATTTTAGCGACGATTCAAGACGACCTTCGATTTTGGCAAGATCATCCTCGGAAATGCCGCCTTCGCGTTCCTTGGTATTTAGTTTTTGTTCAAGGGTAAGGTAGATACGCTCCGTCGTGTCCGCGCGTTCTTCCAGGTGTTTGATTTCTTCGCGGTATTCATTGAACAGATCGTCGATCTGCTGCTGTGACATAGATGATTTTGTACGCTCGTTCTCGATTTTGGCTTCGAGGTTTTCAAGCTTATGGATTTTTTGCTCAATCTCGAACGTAGTTTTGTCGTTGTTCAGGTATTTGTCTTCTAATGAATCAAGTGAATTCCGTAAATCCTGAACCTCGCGATCGGTTTCGGCCCGGTCATTTTCGTTGTTGCGGAGACGGTCCTCGATGCGTTGAAGTAATTCCAATAGTTGCTCAAGGCGATATTCGCCTTTATCGGATGTCATTGTCATCCCTTATTTTCCCTTATTTTTTAAACCCAAGTATATATGTGAATAGATGCACTATAGTGATTTTGGAAAATAAGGCCAAGAGAAAAATTACGAAAATACATAATTATTATGGTATATCGAAAATTATCGGTTGAAATTTGTTCTTAGGGCTTGATATCTGATGATTTGTTTAGTATTTTCCGTTGTCTGATTTGCAAATCCGCGCAAATCAAGCGCCTATATGTATGGCCTTAATGGGGTATAGCCAAGCGGTAAGGCACCGGTTTTTGGTATCGGCATCCCTGGTTCGAATCCAGGTACCCCAGCCATTATAAACAGCCCCCTGACGGGGGCTTTTTTTAATGGCTAATGTATCATTGGATGCGGGGCATGTTCGACAATACGCTTAACGAGCACAAATGAAATGCAGCGCGAGTTTAGCGTTTGCCACTTTGAGAAAAGCGAAGCTTGAATCAAAGAAATCCAGGTTTTTTATACTGATTTAAGATGAGCTTTTATAGCCTTCAAACGCATAGCTATGGAGAAAAAGGCGATCTTTAAAAAGGGCGCGATCAATTGGTGATAGGATTGCTTCATTGCAAACGGCATCCCAATTTTCATTGATGGATAGGATCTGCGCGTCAATAATTTGGCGTGCTTCAGTTTCGCTTAGCATGAAGTTTTTTGCACTGGCCAGGCATGTAACCAGTCGGCTGGATCGATCATTTCCTGCGATCATCATGGCTTGTGAGGCTTCGCCGCCCTGGCGCATTTGCGGGCATAAATCATAGGCCGGTGTCAACGTCAAATGCTTGCCATTCCAGAAGGCCGCATGGTTGCGCGCGTGATCGTCTGTATTACCGCACAAGATATTGAATACGATGCGCCCAAACATTTCTTGCAACGTCGCTTTAGGATCCGTAAAGCGGTGACGGATCAGTTCAGCCAAATCCTCATAGCTGGCATAATGCGGCGTCATTTCATCTAGACTCAGAAGCGTTAAAGCCGAGAGCATGAGTTTGCGCGACCAGCTATTGTTCTTCAATTTCCTGTCAAAGCGCTCAATTAATAAGACATCTTTGCCGGATGCGTTGGCCAATTTAACATTGGCAACATTTAGGCCGCACAATTTGGCTAAACGCATGGCCATGAACTCCGCCTTAATCACATTGTATTGATCCGTGCTGGATGAGAATTTGGCGATATATTTTAAGTGATCATCATTGATGAGCGCTTTGGGGCGCGCGCCTCCAATGGATGTGCCATGATTTATAGCCTGCGCGAGTTCAGGTGTAAGTGCTATGCCTTTTTCAATCAGCTCAGCAGAATGCAGCAATTCTTCTAGCGAAGCTTGTCCGGCTAATCGCGGCTCATATACTTTGGCTGAGACTTGAAAATCCAATCCGCCTATACGGTCGGATCCAGACTCCATAAGATAAGTAAATTCATCTAAATCGCCGGGATCCGCAGCTTTGCCTTTTGCGCCGAACAGCTTATTGAGAATGACACGCCGCCCCCATGCATCTGGCGCCGCGTCACGAATGCATCCAGGCATGGCTTCCGTGCCAAAGTTCTTTTCCTGTACACCGCTTTGCAAGGGGAGCTCTTTATCGTAAATGGAAATAGCGTCTGGATTATCCAAATAACTTTGGCCGTATGTAAAAAGCACGCGTTTATCGACTTTGGTTAATTTGCCAGCAACTACAGGGGTTGTTGCGTCAGGCAGCCAGATCCATACGAAGATTTCATTGTGAGGTGCGCTAGAAGTCATCATCTATTTCCACCTTTGTACGACGTACGCGACTTGGCAAAAGTGCCATCTTGTCTTCGACCATTTTGTTCTTGGCGACCAGATCGTCATAATCGGATTGAAATAAGGTCAGTC
>JAUICS010000429.1 GCA_030427765.1 Alphaproteobacteria bacterium | reverse complement strand
AATTGATGACGTCATCCTTGTTGGTGGTATGACACGCATGCCGAAAATTATCGAAGTTGTAAAAGAATACTTCGGTAAAGAACCTCATAAAGGCGTAAACCCTGATGAGGTTGTTGCCGATGGCGCCGCCATTCAGGGCGGAGTTCTTCAAGGCGATGTGAAAGACGTTCTTCTTCTGGATGTATCACCACTATCGCTTGGTATTGAAACTCTTGGCGGCGTGTTCACACGTCTTATTGACCGAAACACGACAATCCCGACACGGAAATCTCAGGTATTCTCAACCGCCGAAGACAACCAGAACGCGGTGACAATTCGTGTGTTCCAGGGTGAACGGGAAATGGCCGCGGATAACAAACTGCTGGGCCAATTCGATCTGGTTGGTATCCCCCCTGCCCCACGCGGTGTTCCGCAAATCGAGGTGACATTCGACATTGACGCCAACGGTATTGTAAATGTTTCCGCAAAGGATAAAGCAACTGGCAAGGAACAGGTTATTCGTATCGAAGCGTCAGGCGGTTTATCTGACGAAGAAATCGAAAACATGATCAAGGATGCGGAATCCCATGCGGATGAAGACAAAAAACGCCGTGAGCTTGCCGAAAACAAGAACAGTGCGGAGTCCTTAATCAACTCTACCGAAAGTTCTATGAAAGAACTTGGCGACGACCTTCCATCGGATGAAAAAGAAAACATTGAAAAAGCCATCTCTGAGCTTAAAGATGTTCTCGAAAGCAACGATGCCGATAAAATTAAAGAAAAGGTCGAGGCCTTGTCACAAGCATCCATGAAAATCGGTGAACTTCTGTATCGCAAGCAGCAGGAAGAAAACGCCGGTGCAGACATGAGTGCAGATGCTGATGTGTCAGAAGCACCTGAACCTGCAACAGATGAAAATGACAGCGCCGAAGATGACAAAAAAGACGACGTTGTTGACGCAGATTTCACCGAACTCGAAATCGAAGACGAAGACTCAGGTGACAAAGACGGTGATGAAGACCAAAAGGCGGCAAAAGGCTGATAACCTTAATCCACTGGTCCCAATATTGTGTGGGACCAGTATATTGATACAAGCGGACGCATGACATCCAGACATTCGAAACTGTCGCATTTTTATGATGTGCTGGGCCTCCGGCCCGGCGCAACACAGGATGACATCAAACGCTCGTATTATAATCTGGTTAAAAAATACCACCCGGACCACAATCGTCATGATAGCGATGCATTATTAACAAAGTTAAAGCAAGTGAATGAAGCCTATTCCGAAATCAAACGGGCAAAGCTTGTTAAAAATGCAGCACGCAAAACAAGCAACGACAATAGACAACCGGCAAGAGCCAGCACAAAGTACAGAACACAAAATACGTTCCCATCTTTTAAAGCTATGCTGGAAAACACCGTTGAAATTTTCTGGCCCATGGCGAAAAGGGTGGCGGCAAAACGAGATACAGGTAAGCGATGAGCGATAAAGATTATTATCAGGTATTAGGTATTGAACGTGGTG
>JAUICS010000065.1 GCA_030427765.1 Alphaproteobacteria bacterium | reverse complement strand
TATTAGCCAGAATTTAATTACGAACGCCCTGAAATTTAATCGTACAGATAGGCCTGAAATAACCATCACGGCGCATGAGCGCGAAAATGTATGGGAATTTCAATATAAGGATAACGGTATTGGGGTGCCAAAAGAATTTCAAAGTAAAATCTTTGACCCGTTTTATCGTCTGCATGATCAACGTAACTTTAAAGGCAGCGGTATTGGTTTGGCAATTTGTAAGAAGCTGGTGCAAAAAATGGGCGGTGAAATTTGGGTTGAATCAGATGGCGAAAATGGCAGCTGTTTTTATGTGACCTATCCGAAGCTCACTCCTACTAAGCTTGAAAATTTTTCCTAAAAGTTCTGTGGCGTTATAACAATGGTCATCCAGTAACTCAATACATTCCTTAACTTGTCACGAAATGTATTGATGTCGAATGATTTGCAAATATATCCGCTTGCAAACATCTGATAGCTTTTCAGCATTTCTTCCGCGTTCACCGAATTAGTAAGAATAACAATAGGAATAAAACGTAGATCGCGGTCTTGTTTGACCTCTTTCAGTAACGATAAACCGTCTGTCTGCGGCAGGTTTAAGTCGAGAAATATGATGTCAGGAATTACGCCTTCACGGTTTTCAATGCCTTTTTGACGAAGGTACTGCATGGCCTCAAGTCCATTATGAGAGACATGTAAATTTACATCATATTCCGGAAAACAGGCATCGATTGATTTGCGAAACAGTATCTCATCTTCCGGATTGTCTTCAATCAGCAGGACATTCCAGCCGTTCTTGATATTACTTCTCACAATATCACCTTTTTGGGGCAGGGTGGATATATTGTCCGTTACATCATTGTAACCTTCGAAGAAATAATCGGTATTAAGATTGAGAATTTTTGCCATTTGGTAAAGCATGCTGGCCGAAATACGTGTTTCACCGGCCTCCTGCTTTTGGATAAGCTGGTGCGATACGCCGAGCTCCTCGGCAATACGGTTCTGACTGATGCCTAGTTTTTGGCGTTGTTTCTTCAAACGCGCGCCAATATATACATCTATGTCGTTTTGTTCTTTCATTGCGCTTATTCCGGCAATAATATTAGTTGGATGTACCGTTTATAACGAAACTTTGTTGCCGCGTCTATGTGCAATTGAACTTGACGTCCGCCGTGTACGTTGGCTGGAACTGTCGTTTTTGTGTGTGCAAGTACCCTAATTCGGCTGCACGTTCATGATCATGTGCGATGGCACGGAGAACTTCATCTTTCACAGATATAAAGTTTACCCGTTTTTTAAGATTTTCCGGAAGGGCTTCGTATTTTTCGCGCGCGCTAGGTACTGTATCGGTAATAGTGATACTGTCAAACAGGTATTCATGACGGCCGTTATCATCGTACTGTTTGCTTAGCATTTTTTCGAGTGCGGCCTCATCGTCATCAATTAACTCCGCATGGCAAACATAGGCGTGGACCTGCTTAGTGCCCCGGTTTTTAAGGTCAATAGCAGCATTAATCTGTGTTCCGCCGCTGGCCGCAATATCATCGATAACAAATGCAATTTCACCGGCAATACCGCCCGAAGATAAAACCTGCGTTTGATCGGGGGACATACGTTGCTTTTCAACAAAGAACATGTTGAACGTTTTTTGATCGTGTCCTTCGAGTAGTTTATCAAGATCGAATGCATCGCCATATTTTTGTCGACCTAAGTATGTATAAACTTGATCACGTGTGTCGCGTGCACGTGCCACCGCAACGTCTTCCAGTTTATTTAACCCGTCCGGTGACCCGAATGAAAATTTAGGAGTTGATAAGAAGGTTTCCAGACCCTCTTTTCCAAATCGTTTTACGATATCACGTGCAAATAGTCCGCTTAATGCAACATGTTCAAACGCATCTTCCGCATCTGGAAAAACATCATTTTTAATGCCGTATTCCGGGTGCTCCATAATGGAATATACAACGCTGACGTGTTCTTCGATAGATAAGTCATCCCAACCATCACGGTCAGGATATTTTTCTTCTGCGATTTGTATGCGTAGCGCGTCAAGCTGGTCTTGCGCGACCGGAACATTTCCATGGCGGCCAATTGAAATGTCTTTCAGTAACCTGTTCGACTGTAATGTGATTTGCTGCAGAAGAGATGCGCGTGT
Source organism: Alphaproteobacteria bacterium (assembly GCA_030427765.1). Lineage (GTDB taxonomy): Bacteria > Pseudomonadota > Alphaproteobacteria > Micavibrionales > Micavibrionaceae > JAUICS01. Next base: position 4,988 of record JAUICS010000065.1, on the reverse strand, counting down.
TTGTTCGTCACCCGGACGTTTCAGCTTTGTAATAAGGCGCGCAATCGGCTGCTGCAAGGCGCGTATCTTTGGTAAGTCGAGGGTTGCGGCTTTCCTGATCAGGTTATAACTGTCATTCGAATGCACATCAAAAACAGTAAACCGGTCGGCACCGGCCTCACCATTCGGGTGCGCGAGACGTAATTCATCCGGAAATTCACCGGCCGTAACCGAATTGTATTGATCGCGACCATCCTTGGAACGGAAACGTCTATCTTGACGGTCAAAGGCCCATTTCGGCGCAATTACACTGATCACGCCCGCACCATCTTGCTTCAACTTCCAAATTCCTGATTTTAGGCTGTATGCACGGCTTGTGGCGTTACTCATACGCAATACACGGGGCAGGGCCTTACGTAACGCATCAATATCCGAATTGGAAATAAGACGAATTATGTTTGCCGCGTTGGCAAATATTTTACGCACTTTCTTTTGAAAATTTACACGGTCGACATGTCCTGCACCGCTCATACTATGAATAATTGTTATGTACGCACCATTTGATATGCGTGATTCGAATTCGGCTTTTTCGTCATCGGAAAAATGTTGTTCAAGCGGGTGGTCGTCCAGTTTACCATCAACGAACAGCTCAAAATTAGCTTCTCCGTTCGGGTATGTACCAAAACGGGATTGGATAACATTTTCTGCCCCGTATTCGCGCAGTGCGGCCTGCGCAATATCATCGGAAACACGGCCGAGTATGATGATATGATCACTGTATTTGGAGGGATCTAATGCCATTGTTATTTCCAATATGCTTAAAAGTATCTATGATTATAAAACGCAAATAGATAGGATTTTTTTTGCGTTATGTCAATAAAATATCGCTGTTATATACAAATATAAACCTCAATGCCGCACCGGCAACAATTTATTAATGTTTTTGGGTCTTAATGGAACTATCTGAATACGAAAGGGTTCCGCTAAAAATGGTATATGATCATATAGATGACACCGATGGCATTTGTGTTGATCAAGGCAGTATTTCTGTCGCCAAACCCCGTAAGCTTTCACGTAAAAATATTTTTAAGGCCTGTGTACTGGCAATTCCATTGTCACTCTCTGTGTTCTTCATGCACTTAACAAGTCCACCAAGCCTGTCACAAAATTTTCAAAATGCTGATGTGGCGGTTGTGTTTACCGGAAGCGATGATCGGGTTGAATACGGCTTACAATTACTGGCGGAGGGGAAAGTTGATCGCCTTCATGTTTCCGGTATTTTTAATGAAAATTCCGCCATAGAGATTGTGCGTCAATATGGCCCCGCACACGAAGAGGCATTGGATGATAGGCTGGATGACATAACATTTGATCGTGCCGCAACAACAGTAGAAAACGTCATTGCAACACATGCATTAATGCGCGACTGGCAGGGTAATTCACGATCATATGCGGTTATTACAAGCTGTTTTCACATGGCGCGGTCACATTGGCTTTTGAAAAACTTGGGGCAGGGACTGCCGCAAAACGTGTCTATGCAGGCATTAACGGTTCCATCAGATACATGCAGTACGTATGACACCGGATCAAAGCAAAGATGGAACGAATTCGCCAAGATTTTGATACATCGTTTTGATGTTGCAACCGGAGGTTTGGGCGTCTGGTCATCGCCGGCGCAGCGCCTTGCAAATGAAGGGCTTGCACTTGATGATGTCAATAAACGTTTTGATGGGAACACCCACCGTTTCCATCTTGAGGGGCTTGTTGATCACCTCATACGGTAAAAAGCGTCTATGTTAAACCACTGAAACAGCTGGATTTGCCTGAAAACTTACCAATAATTAACTGTTTTACCATAATATTTATTAAGTGTAATATAGGACAGGTGTGGTTTGACCTACGTAAGGTTTTTAGATACGTCAGACGGAATTTCGAGGGAAGAGGCCATGCGCCTCGTCCAATCTCTCGAACGCACACCTCAGAATGACTTGCTACCATGGGGGAAAAGAGGACCGGCCCCGACAAGCAGACAAATTAATCCGGAAGAAGTGCGCGAACACATCGGAATATATGAACAGGCAAGAGAGGCTTACCCAGAGTTGTTCCCGGAAAGCGGATATGCCTTTCAACAGCTGGAGCGTATGAAGGCAGGATTAGGGCGTATTGATCAAGTAACTGCAGGCGTTCGTGATTTGGATTACCAAGGCCTTCAGGTCACATATATAACAGGCCGTATGTTTACCGGCGACGACCTTCAATTAGGGCCACGTTCAATTACAATAACGAATAAGGCAGGTGCAGAAGTATACTTAGAGCCCGGCGGTACGATTACCCAAGATGAATTAGATGCACGCACACCTGTTCAGGTTGCTGAAAAACAAGTTATACCGCCATTGTCAGAAAATTTTGTTGCGGCACGCGATGCCCCAGAAAATCCATTTAACAATTTGTCTCCCATTCATTCTAAATCCGCGATTGTGGTTTATGAGCAAGGCGGTCAACGTTACATTGCCATGGGTAGGGATGGTACGGAAAATGTAACCCCGATGCGCCTTGAGGATTTTGTTGCGCGCTATGATCAGGCCAACGCAGCCGGCGTAAGGATGGACCCTGATTTAACGCACGCACGGGCGGTAGTTGGCGGCATTTTATCCCGTGAGCCTGCAGATGCGAATAATATAACTGTCCGCGATCTGGGGTCGGTTACAGGCGAGATTACAAACTATAACAGTTTGGTAACGGCATCCGGAAATACCTTAATCATTGATGGTTTTAATGAACCTGCCGACCCAACACTCGAGTTTACAAATGCTGTCGTAGAAAGGGGACGTGCGTTGGATGCTGCCAGCGCAGCGGAGTATGAGGCAGTAATTAACCGTAGGGGTGTTGAGCAACCAACCGAAGGACGCGAAACGGTTGCAGAAAGAGTTGTGGTCGAAGGCCCCGAAACACGGGGACGGGAATCCGGTGAGAAGGTTGTGGAACGCACGGCCGGTGAACCAGGTTCAATTGATGCAACGGTAATAATTCGCAATGATGAGTACGGTTATGATGTAGAGGTTTCTGGTCGAGAATTTTTACAACATGATATGAATCAACCTGGTCGGGTCGAGCCATCACAGGACCATCCGGGAGGGGCAATTCTATACGATAATGATGGAAATATATTAGAGGTTTCACCAGAAGAGCTCGCAAGTTTAGGGTTGCAATATGATGTCAAAAAAGGGGCGATATCAGAAATCGGTGCTGATGTACAAGTGCGCGAATTGGACCCAACTGATCCGTATCACCCTCAGCATTTGCAAAACGTTGGAAAACCTGTAGATCAAGGGTTATATTCTGGAGACCCTGTACGAAGTATAGGCATGGGTGGTCCGTAATTGTATATATTAAAAATAGCACTCCGTGCGAAGGAGTGCTAAAAAAGTCTTGAAATCTTTCTCGGGAATTATTATATTATAAGTATATCGAATGCCTACTGTTGGGTTCGATCTTTAACATTAACCTTGCTTATTATTAGGAGGCAAAAATGAACAATCTTGTATCTTTCACACCATTAATGCGTCAATCTGTTGGCTTCGATCGTTTTAACGATCTGTTTGAGTCGCTGCTCAACGACACGGATGATCGCGTTGATACGTATCCACCTTATAACATTGAGAAAGCTGACGACGATAACTACACAGTGGTTATGGCCGTTGCCGGGTTTAAGGAGGATGATCTTAACATCACATTGCAGGATGACCGTTTGATCGTATCCGGCCGTATTCAGGCATCGGAGAGCGATAAAACAAAAAATTATCTGCATCGTGGTATCGCAACCCGCGCGTTTGAGAAAACCTTCCGCCTTGCCGACCATATCAAGGTTCAGGGTGCCGATCTGAAGGACGGTATGCTGACAATTCAATTGGTTCGCGAAGTGCCGGAAGAAAAGAAACCGCGCATGATCCCGATTTCGGTCGCGGCAAAGGCTATTGGCGGCAAAAAGAAAAGCTGAAACGCCTTTTCACGGCTATTAAATTTCTTACCCCTCCGTACGTAATGCGTATTGTTTAGGACATGTATATACGCCGTACATACATCACGTACGAACTGGCCTGCCACTGACATCAGCGGCAGGCTTTTTTTAATCATTTCAGTACGTAAGCATTTACGGTATATTAAGGTTTATAACGAATTCTTACTTTATGACAGTTCTACCTGAAATCCTTGATCTAAAGAAAAACATGACCAAATTCATTATTGGTCAGGAAGAAATATTGGACATTATCCTGATCGGGGTTTTGTCAAACGGAAACATCCTGGTTGAGGGTCTTCCCGGTCTTGCGAAAACGCGTGCGGTGAAAGCGCTTGCGAAGAATATCGAGGGGTCATTCGCCCGTATCCAGTTTACACCGGACCTGAAAACCGAACATATCGTTGGTAAAATGGTTCTGAATGAAGAAACGGGGAGTATGTTTTTTGATAAAGGTCCGCCAAAAACACAGAACAGTATGCTGGAGGCCATGGAAGAGCGACAGGTGACCGTCCATGGGAAGTCTTACTCGGTTCCTGGGCTGTTTATGGTGATGGCCACGATGAACCCGGTGGAGCAGGCGGGTACAAACCCGATGCCGGAAGCCCAGATGGACCGATTTCTAATGCACGTTTACGTCGATTATCCGGACGAAGAGGCCGAGGCCAAAATTATCCGCCTTGTAAGGAATGAGCAGGCGTCAGAAAACGCCATAAATATCGAGAAGGCGCGAAAACATCCGGACGGTGAGGTTAAGATGGCCAGTGACGGTAATGACAAAGTTACCGACCGTGAGTTGACGACACAGGAAACAATTTTCCGTGCGCGTGAGGAAATTCATAATATTGTGATGCCGGAACGTGTTGAAAAATATATGGTTGATATTATATTCGCCGCCCGTTTTCCGGAGCGTTTTTCTTATGAGTTGAAAAGTTTTATCAAATGTGGGCCTAGCCCGCGTGGTTCCTTGGCCCTTGATAAATGTACGCGTGCA
>JAUICS010000428.1 GCA_030427765.1 Alphaproteobacteria bacterium | reverse complement strand
CGTGTTCCAATAGCGCAGCCCCCGGGTAGAGACACACGCGCCTCATGATGGCGAGCCAGCAACGGCCCAAGAACGAGGATACTTGCACGCATTTTCCGCACCAAATCATATGGTGCCTCAGGATTATCAATCTTGGCCGCACGAAGCATAATCGTGCCGTCCGTGCGCATAACCTGCGTCACACCAATATGTTGAAGCACCGCCGCCTGCGTACGAATATCACCAAGGGCAACCGGCATGTTTGTCAGCTGGACAGGGTCCTCGGTCAACAGACATGCGCACATAATTTTGAGAGCCGCGTTTTTTGCACCGCTGATATAAATATCACCACGAAGTGGATGACCGCCTTCGATCACCAATTTTTCCAAACCGGATGCACGCGACAGCGCCTCGGCATCAATTGGTATGATGTCGGGTTGATCCCCTAACGGGTGTGGACTTAAGTCAGGACTTAGATTATCACTTTGTTTTTGGGAGAGTGACACCACGTTGTCCCATGTATTTTCCTTGGCGGTCGGCATAATTCACTTCACATGGTTCGCTGCCGCGGAAGAACAGGAATTGGGCGACACCTTCATTGGCGTACACCTTGGCAGGAAGCGGCGTTGTATTGGAAATTTCCAACGTGACGTGCCCTTCCCATCCCGGCTCCAGCGGCGTTACATTAACAATCAATCCGCATCGTGCATATGTGCTTTTCCCAAGGCATATTACAAGAACGTCTTGGGGGATGCGGAAATATTCAACAGTTCTGGCCAAAACGAAACTATTTGGTGGTATAACGCACACATCGGTGTTTCGTTCCACAAAACTGTCTTTTGAAAAATCCTTCGGGTCAACAATCGCATTGTCAACATTTGTAAAAATCATAAATTCCGGTGAAACGCGTGCATCATAACCGTATGACGACAAACCGTAAGAAATCACACCTTCCGATTTTTGCTTCTCGACAAATGGTTCAATCATCCCTTCATTCTTCGCACACTGGCGAATGGCATGATCGGGCATTAGGCCCGGCACCGATTTTAAACTGCTGATGCGGTGTTCAATATCGTCTTTAGCGACTTGCTGGTTCGTCATTATCCTCAACCTTTACAGATACGGTCTTATTTTTAGTGCTATCTTTTCCTACAGCCTTCCGCTTACGTAAATTTTCACGTAATGCTTTTGCGCGATCTTCCTGCTTTTTTTGCTGCAGAGTCTTTTTATCAGACATAATCTGCACTCTAAACCTGTTTGAAATTATATTTGCGACAATATTCAAAAGAGTGCCAAATTGCCAGAAAAATATACATTATTGAAAAGATATTCTGGGGACTGCGATATATAGCTTACCCGGCCTCTTTGAACCTATGTTGTTCATATATATCATCCGGTATGGGCTTCGCCATATTCCACAGAACTTCAAACTGTATACGCATGGTTTCGGCAATTGCCTTATTCCGCATGATTATCAGTTTCATAGGCGGCCCCCATAAAATCATCCCGACATTATTGCCGTATATCGCATACGGTATACGTCCAAA
>JAUICS010000064.1 GCA_030427765.1 Alphaproteobacteria bacterium | reverse complement strand
CTTTTTATACGCAATACCCATAACAAGAACACGCGCGCCTTTAATCGGTTTTGAATCGATCATGTTCAGGGCCTCGGCAGTTTTCTTTACAACATAATCCGGCATAGCCGTATTGATTTCCCCGGCAAGTTGGATAAACCGTGTGGTGATACCGAATTCCTTTGCCTTCCATGACAAATAAAACGGGTCAATCGGGATACAGTGACCGCCAAGCCCCGGCCCCGGGTAGAACGGCATGAAGCCAAACGGTTTTGTCTTCACGGCCTCGATCACTTCCCAGATATCGATATCCATTTTATCAAAAATAACCTTAAGCTCATTCACCAGCGCGATGTTCACCGACCGGAAAATATTTTCCATGATCTTACTGGCCTCTGCCACCGCCATCGATGATACGGGGACCATTTGATCAATAAACTGACTGTAAAAACTCTCGGTCAGTTCCAACGCTTCCGCATTATCCGCGCCGATGATTTTTGGAATTTTTCCGGTAGAAAACTCTTTATTACCAGGGTCTTCACGTTCAGGGGAGTAGGCAAGGTGATAGTCCGTGCCTTCAGCCATTCCGGTTTTTTCAAGAAGTGGACGCACAACATCTTTCATAGTGCCGGGATATGTAGTCGACTCGAGCACTATAATCTGGCCGGGGCGCAAATGCTGAGCAATCTGTTTCACCGTATTTTCAACGTAGCTCAAATCCGGATTAAAATGGCTGTCCAGCGGGGTCGGCACACAGATGATCAGGAAATCGGCATCCTTAAGTGCAGCAAAATCATCCGTCGGGGTAAACAGGTTTTCATCAACCCAGCGTTTTACCCATTCGTCTTTCACCGCGCCGATATAACTTTTTCCGGCAAGAAGGTCATCAATTTTCGGACGATCGATATCAAAACCAATAACCTTTATCCCCTTCTCACAAATTGTGTGTGCAAGCGGCAATCCAACATAACCAAGGCCGATAATACCGGCCACGGCATCCTTATTTTCTATTTTCGATTTCAGGTTTTGAAAAACAGTCATGAAACGTCATCTTCTTTACTTTGATATGTGTTTACATTATGCATGAGAAATGTCTAGTGAGAACTCATCAAATGTCCCTTTGATTACAATCGGTTTTACATGTTTCAATGCCGCCGACACAATTGAATACGCGGTCAAAAGCGCGCAGGAACAAACATGGACCAATATCGAAATCCTTATTGTCGACGATGGGTCAAAGGATGATTCCGTCGATGTCATCCATAAGATGATGGAAGGGGATGACCGCATCCGCCTGATTGAATTAAAACCGAACAAGGGAACGGCCATCGCCCGAAATACGATTGCCGAGAATGCGAACGGCGAATTTCTGACGTTCTTTGATGATGATGACATTAGCACGCCCGACCGCGCCGAAAAGCAATATAAACGCATCGTGGAGTATGAGAAAAAAACAGGGGCAGATACTGTCTATTGTTACTGCGACCGGCAAGTCATCAATCACGGTGAAACAAACGTTGATCACACGGGATACGGTATTGGCCGTACCGCGCCGGAGCCCAGCGGAAATGATGTTGCCGATATTATCCTATGGGTACCGGGGGAAGATCACGCCCATACAAACCAGATGGGCAGCGGCACGATGATGCTGCGCACGGCTTCATTTAAAAAAACAGGGTATTTTGACCCGCAATTCCGCCGATCGGCGGAGCTGGACCTTGCGGTTCGCGCCGCATTAAATGGTGGGCATTTTATTTCCGTTCCGGAATACTTGCTTATCCAATACAAAACACCGACAACCGACAAATCGGGACGTAAACCACTTGATTTTGCCTTAACGCTGCGACGAAAATATAAAGATTATTTGTCAGAAAGATGGGTATATTGGGCCGCCATCGCCCTTGCCTACGCCAAGTTTTATGGCACTCAGAAGAACGCTTTTATGTCGCGCCTATACCTGTTGTTCGCATGTTTATGTTCCCCCGACAAAATTTTGATGAACCGCCTTAAGAAACGTTTCTCAAAATCATCATAGCGGTTTCCTCAACCCGTGGATGCATTTTCAAACGATGAATATTGCCCTCCATAATACCCGTTGTGGAATTTGATACATTATCGCCATAATGAATGATATTTTTGTATCCGGCCCGTTTTGCCGCATTCAATGTTGCCTGATCATACGCCCCGAATGGTAGACAAAGATAAGGAGATGATTTTCCAACCTCATCCAAAAACAATTTGCAGGCCATTATTTCCTCAAACTGATCCCCTTCCGTTAAACCCGGTAAAAATGGATGTGTATGCGTATGATTGCCGAATGAGATACATGGCGGTGCGTTCCGAATATCCTCAGCCGTCAGAAACGTAGTATCACATCCCGTCTGATCATCCATAGACATCGTGAGATCATTCTCCTTGAAATACTCGTTCAAGGCAGCCTGAAGATTATGACTATTACCAGTTTCCGGTGACTTTGTTGCCTTCATTAAATCCATGCCATCGTCCTGCAGTCGAATTTTACCCTTATACCGGTTTTGGCAAAACTCAATGAAATGCGATGTTCTGTTTTGTAAGATAATTGCACGGAGCTGATCTCTCCAAAAATCCATACCATCCCCGGATAGGGAACTGATAATAAAAACAGTGGCGGGGATATTTTCAGCCGCAAATACCGGAAAGACATATTCCTTCAAACATGCGTAACCGTCATCAATCGTGATGATGCATTTGCCGGACAAATCAGCGTCTTCCGCCGCCAAAGACAAGGAATCATCCAGCGATATGATATCAAAATTGCGCCTTAAAAATGCAATGTTTTGATGCAGTTCATTCGGCGTAATATTATGGAATCCTCTTTGGTAAAGCGGCCCCGGTTTCGGGATAACCCCGTGAAGCATAAACACCGGCAATGAGGCAGATGCAATCTTACCAGCGCGAACGACACTAATCAGTTTTTTGATGAACGGTTTTATCATCCGGCTTCGTACTCTCGTGACAATTTAACTCAACATATTCATGGCGACACCCTTTTGTATCCTCGAGGGTCCAGCGGTTATGGTCATTGTGATGGATATATGGTTTTTCAATAGATACTTTGCCATGCCCGCCTGGAATATCAAGGACGTAATAAGGTTTACACAGGCCCGATACACGACGGATAAGGTCATTCACAATATGCTGCCCGCGACGGATTGCCACACGGAAATGCCGCGTCCCCCTCGCCTTGTCAGGGTGATGCAGGTAATAAGGCTTAATGCGGTTCGACACAAGCTTACGCATTAATGCCTCAAGGTCATTTACACTATCATTCACGCCTTTTAAAAGCACGCTTTCGCTGAGCACCGGAATGCCGCTGTCAATCAAGCGCGCACACGCATCAATCGCCGCATCCGTCATTTCATTGACATGGTTTACATGGATAACGACGAATGTGGCCTTTTTGATCTTAAGCGCAGTGATCTTGTCATCAGTCAGTTCCTGCGGCGATACAACGGGAAGGCGCGTGTGAACACGCACCACACCAACATGATCAATGTTTTGCAGCCTGTCTGTGATATTTGTTAATTTGCGCGGTGAGAGCATAAGGGGATCCCCGCCGCTTAAAATCACTTCCCAAATATCTGGCGTATCCGCGATATAATCAATGGCGGCCCCTAATTCTCTATCCGTCAGGGCATCACCGCCCGTGCCGACAAATTCACGCCGAAAACAAAAACGGCAGTATACAGGGCACACATGGACAGGTTTCAGGAGGACACGATCGGGGTAGCGATGCACGATACCCTTAACCGGACTATATTTTTGATCAGAAATAGGGTCAGTGATTTCCCCTTCTTCAGTCACCAACTCATCAGGATGCGGCACAAACTGCTTATATACGGGATCGTCATATGAATTTTGATTTATCGCGCCGACCATATCATCCGTGATACGGACAGTGTATTTCTTTTCTACGCCTTCAAGCCGGTTTTTCTCAGATTCACCAATCAGGCCGGTGGCGGCCATGTCATCAACATTTTTATAATATCGGGAATTCATAAGTACCGGCTTACCCACACAATTTAGTATTACAATTCTTATGTATTTTATTTCAGGCACAATAAATGCCATGAACGAAGCCGCCCATGGCACATTATTAGTAAATAGTTATTTTAATTAATGTCCTGATCTACGCTTGCGATCTAACTTACGCCATCTACGAACGGCCTCTGCTTTTTCACGCTTGCGCTTTTGCGACGGCTTTTCAAAGTCACGACGTAGCTTCATTTCGCGGAAAATGCCTTCACGCTGCATTTTCTTTTTCAAGATGCGTAATGCCTGATCAACATTATTATCTCTTACGTTTACGCTAACTATGGCTCTCAACTCCTTTACTAATAAATTTTCCTGATTGCTCAGGAATGTGTGTTTTAGCATCCTTTTCATGGATTGCAAGAAAAAAACACGTCCCCCAGAATACCATAATTTTCATATTTCACCAAATTAGCGGGGTTTCTTGCCTTTTTGCGTGTGATGAAAGGTTTATTTTTATTGCCAGAATTGCAATATTAGTGGCATAACATAAGCGAAATAAAAACACTTGTGCTGCGTGCTGCTGAAATTTTCCCGTGGTTCAAAACTGTTGGATGGGACGTAGCCTTAACTGTAGATGGCCCCATAATACTAGAAGGTAATTATTGGGCGAATATTTTACTCATTCAAATTGCGCATAAAAAGGGGCTGCTTAGCTGGCCTGAATATAGAGATTTTTTTAACACCAATCAGCTTTACCGAAAAATAGGAATGGGTTTTATGCGGCCTTTATTAGACCGTTAAAATAGCCGCCTTTATCTTAAGAAACTCTTAAGAGTCGTACGTTACATAAAAGGTTATTCAAATGAACTCGAAATCACCTGATTTCAATCCTGATCAACAAATACATCTTTCGCTGGAAGAAATTTTATCTTCCGGCGCTGACCATAGATCATTCATTAATCCCACAACTGGCCTCAACAAATATTGGTGCGCTTATTCGCCATTAACAAATGTTACCCCATTTGGCTCTTGCACTGCATCATCAGTTAGCCCAACTGGATATAGGGCCATGCAGCAAATGCACGAAAGATTTATTGCGCTTGGCCCTGGAAAATCCCTCAGAAACGCAATCAAAGAAAATAATAATAACTTACAGCGAGAAATTGTCTCTATTTTAACATATGGTCTTGTTCCTGGCGTTGATCTCGCTCTTATGCCATCGGGAACCGATGCTGAATTACTTGCCTTATATCTAGCTGCAGGCCGAGATAGAAAAAAAATATGCAATATCTTGGTTGGACCAATGGAAGTAGGTAGCGGAACACTTAACGCAGCCTCATGTTTGCATTTTGACAAAACTTTACCAAGCGGGAACAAAGCCGTTATTGGTAGCCCTGTCGTTCAAGAGCTTTCTGATCGGACTGAGGTACATAAAATATCAATCAGGAGCACTTTAGGAATAGCTAAAAATCCTGATGAAATTGACAAAGAAATTACAGAAAAAGTACAAGACGCTATCAGTAGAAAAGAAAAAATTTTGCTACATGTGATCGCACATAGTAAAACTGGAGTCCACGCGCCAAGCTTAAAAACAATCGAAACATTACACGAACATTATAAAGACAATTTACTTGTGGTAGTAGATGCTGCTCAAGGCCGATTCAGTCGACGCGGGTTGATCAAAGCTTTAAATAATGGCTATCTCGTGATAATCACCGGATCCAAGTTTTTCGGAGGTGCTTTTTTTTCTGGCGGACTATTAATTCCTTCACAGTTACACCCAAGAAAACTTAATCTAAAACCTTTACCAACGGGATTAAATAACTATATAACCAACGATCAATTGCCTATTAGTTGGCAAGATTTATGCCATAATAATCCTAATAATAGTAATCTCGGACTGTCTTTACGTTGGTTTGGAGCGCTTGCCGAAATGCGGAATTACTACCTGACTCCCTCAGAACTTCGTTTGAAGGTTTTACGCGCATTTGAAAATATGGTCCCTGCCATATTTAGCTCATCACCTTACATCAAATTAAAAGAAAGCAGCGCACCAATAATTGATGATAAAACAGAAAGATTTTTGCAATCTAAAACGACTGTTTTTTCCTTTGTTTTAAAAAATAATTCGCATAATTCAAGCTTATTATCTCACAGAGAACTAAGCTATATTTTCAAATGGCTTAACTTTGATATTTCAAATTATTTAACTCATTCAGAACCAGAAACCAGACGATCACTTGCACCCCGCCATCATATAGGGCAGCCTGTTCTGATCGGCTCCTCAGATTTTTCTGAAGCAAGCGTTTTACGAATCGCCATCGGCAGCGTCCTAATCACAAGAATTGCTTATGATATTTATTATGGCCCAACCTTAGAGCAAAGAATTAATTGGCTTGAAGATCAACTAATTTCACTGAAAAGAAAAATTGAAACGTTAACCTGTCATTTTGATAAAATAAAAGAAATTGAAAAATTAACGAATAAGTAGATATGAGCAGATTAAAACCATCTCAAATTTCTAATGTACTGCAGCATGCACTAAAATTAGATTTAATAAATGATTCAAACCCGTGGATTGTGTTTCACGACCTCGATATGTTTCGCGAAAATTTACGCTTAATTAAAAAGTCTTTTCCTGAAAACTCCCTGCATACACTTGCTATAAAAGCAAATCCGTTGCTCGCTTTATTGAGAATCGCAACAAATGAACATTTTGGTTTAGAGGCGGCCTCTTTTGAAGAAGTAAAGATCGGGATTGCAGCTAATTGCCCCCCTGAAAATATTTTTTTTGATTCGCCTGCTAAAACCAAATTAGAACTTGCGGAAACGCTTAATTTAGGGGTGTCTATTAGCGTTGATAATTTTGAAGAGCTTGACCGAATAAAGCAACTAATTGCTTCTGGCTGCACTTCTAGAATTGGCTTACGAATCAACCCTGAAGTCGGTGCTGGCCGTATTGATCAAACAAGCGTTGCCACCAGTAATTCTAAATTCGGCATTACCATAAATTCTAACTTTACTAAAATTATAACCGCATTTAAAACACTGCCATGGTTAACGGGCCTACATTTCCATGTAGGTTCTCAGGGTTGCGATTTATCATTGCTGTTAACTGCCGGCAAGCGGATCGCTGATCTACTTGAGGCTATTTCAGAGCATTTAGGTGACGAACGGATCAAATGGATCAACATTGGCGGAGGCATACCCG
>JAUICS010000427.1 GCA_030427765.1 Alphaproteobacteria bacterium | reverse complement strand
GGAATACAATCGATGCGATGCAGTCTGGAATATACTGGGGCTATGTGGCGATGATTGACGGCTTGCTCGATAAAATTACGCAGGAACTGGATTCTGAAATGGATCCGTACGTGATTGCGACTGGCGGTTTAGCAAAATTGTTTGCGGAGGGTATTCCGCGTATCAAAAATGTTGATGAGGATTTGACCCTAAAAGGCCTCGTTACGATTTATGAAATGAACCAATAATATGGGATATATTTATTCACTTGCGGATCTAGACCCGTCAAAACTGTATTTTATACCGCTTGGCGGGAGTGAACAGTTTGGCGTGAACTGTAATCTTTATGCCTTCAACGGCCAGTTTTTAATGGTGGATTGTGGCATTGGGTTTGCCGATGAACGTTTGCCGGGTGTCGATTTAATTCTGCCGGACCTTGGTTGTCTAGATGATTTGGAGGACAACATCTCCGCCCTTATCATTACTCACGCGCATGAGGACCATATAGGTGGTGTCCCTTATCTGTGGCCGGATTTAAAATGCCCGATATATTGTTCAGAATTTACGGCGCAGGTCCTAAAGAATAAATTCAGTGAAAATAAGGACTGCAAGAGTGCAAAAATCAATGTCATCAACGCACTTGATGATTTCACGGTTGGTGATTTTTTAATCAAGCCGATCGGAATGGCGCATTCCATTCCGGAAACCCTGTCCCTGCTGATTGAGGCGGATGGCATTCGTTTCTTCCATAGTGCCGATTGGAATATGGACCCGCATCCCGTTGTGGGCAAGAAAACGGATGAAGCGACGATCACCGCCGAAGGTAAAAAGGGAATTGATATATACATTGGTGACTCCACAAATTCCTTAAGCCCTGGTTTCGCCGGTTCGGAAAGCGATGTTGAAAAGGGGCTGGAAGCGGTTATGTCAGAACAAACAGGATGCGTTGCGGTTACATTGTTTTCATCGAATATTTCGCGTGTGCAGTCCATTGCAAAGGCGGCGGAGCGTTGCGGGCGTGACGTTGCCGTGATTGGCCGCTCACTCCACCGCATGATTGGTGCGGCCAAAAACTGCGGTTACCTGAATGATATTCCGGAATTTGTTCCGGAAAAAGATATGGGGCTTATCCCGCGTGAAAAACTGGTTCTCATTATGACGGGATCACAAGGGGAATCGCGGGCCGTCGCGGCACGGGTGGCGCGCGATGAGTTCAATGGGGTGCGTTTGGAGCGCGGTGACACGATGCTGTTTTCCTCTCGTGAAATTCCCGGAAATGAAAAATCGATAAATCATGTGAAAAATCAGCTCAAGGAAAAAGGCGTTCATATCATCGATCCGTATTCGGCATCGGAGAAAATCCATGTATCGGGTCATCCATATCAGGAAGAAATCAAAATCATGCTGGATTGGGTCAAGCCAACAACGGTTATTCCAATTCACGGTGAGTATATGCAGGTGTCGGGTCAAGCTGATCTGGCAAAAGAAAACGGTTTTGAAAATGTCCTTATTCCAAAAAACGGCGCCGTTATAGAGCTTCGTAAGGACGGGGCGA
>JAUICS010000063.1 GCA_030427765.1 Alphaproteobacteria bacterium | reverse complement strand
CAGTGTTTTGCCAAAACCAATACCGACATCAATAATAATACGGTCTTTCGAAATACCGCGTTCCAGACAAAACGCGGCGCGGGCAGACAGGTAATCTTTTACATTTTCGACAACGTCATCGTAATCGGGATTATTCTGCATGTTCTCCGGCATGCCCTGCATATGCATTAAACACACGTCAACATGATCATTTTCGGCAACAATTTTTACACTGTACTCATCATACGTCAGGGCGGTTACATCATTAACAAGTGTCGCCCCCGCATCAATCGCCGCCGCCATTGTTTTGGCATTACGTGTATCAATTGAGATTATAGCCTCAATACCCTGCACCCCCTCAATCACCGGAATAACGCGTTGAAGTTCTTCTTCTACCGGAACAAGCTCCGCCCCCGGACGGGTTGACTCACCGCCAACGTCAATGATGCTTGCCCCTTCCGCCACCATTTGATGTGCACGTTTTACCGCCGCTTCGACAGTATTGTGCTGTCCGCCATCCGAAAAACTATCAGGGGTCACATTCAAAACGCCCATAATGATCGGCGTATCCTGTTTAATCAGATCTCTTATCCGCACCGCGCCGCGCCCATATCAAAGATCGCCCAACATATTGGCAACCGTTTTCTGTCTCACGGGATGCACCCAATCCGGCGCAATATCATTCATGGGCTGAAGGACAAAACCGCGTTCATGCATATGCGGATGCGGCAGGGTCAATACGTCATCATTTAAAATAAGGTCATCAATGGCAATAATATCCAGATCAAGCGTACGCGCGGCATTTTTAACCGTACGTACACGGCCGAATTCCTGCTCGATCAACAGCAGCGTATCCAGGCATTCATGCGGACTACGGTCGGGTTCCAGAATATCCTCAACACCAATCACCATATTCTTGAAATCCGGCTGGTCTGGATCATATGGAACCGGCGACGTAGTATATATCTGGGATATTTTAAGAATACGAAAATCGTTTTGGGACATGGCATCCATTGCCTTTTGAAGGTTTTGTTCAGGATTACCAAATGAACTTGGCAAATTTGAACCCAAGGCAATATAAATCATAAAAACCTATCTTGTGAGAAGGGTTATATGCACCGGCCATTACCAAGTGCGAACGTCACCGGTATCCAAATGAACGAAATCACTTGTTGGGTAGTACCCGACACCGCCACTTTGCAAATCGACGGCCAGATTACGCAACTTTTTCGTTGAATAATACGGCAAACGTATATCAATGGCTTGTCCGGCCATATGAAGTGAATTTAGGGCAACACCGTCCGTAGAACGTGACAAACGCTTATTCGTTTTTGCACTTCGGTAACCGGATAAAATTTCAAACGGGTACTTACCATTTGTTTTCTGATTCAAATGCCAGATGATATCAAGCACACGCGGATCAATCGGATAAACGTCACCCGTACGAAAATCACGCAAAAACTTGTTAATTTCCTCAAATGCCTCTGGAACGTACTGGTCGCCGACTTTGTATACACCGTCAAACACTTCACCCGTGTGAAGATGGCGCATATATATGTGACGTTTACCGTCAACAAGCATTGATTTTGAAAAACTGGCGGCAGAAGCAGCAGATGGAATCGCCTGCATTGCACCTAAACCGGCGGCGAAAGCCAATCCCTTAAGAACTTCACGACGCGAACATTGCTTAGTAGCTATATTCTTTTCCGAACCCATTTTTATTCTTCAATTATTTTTTTGATTAAATTATGGAAGCTTTTACCATGATGCAAGAGATGAAATTGTTATCAACCCACTCTTGGGGATAATTTTGCCATGACTACACCCGTCACGTCAATACGGCACCCGGCCATAACCCACTATGTTATCCATAAAAAAAATCTATCTTACCACTACGGTATTATTTTCAAGCGATGCTTTCTTTATAACGTCATGCGCAAAGCTTGGCACACGCCCCAGCCCGTTTAGATAGCTATAAAGCGTATCATCCTTACTATAAACATCATCGGCATATACAAGATTGCCGTAATTATCAAACCAAACCGTCATATACATAATGTAAACTTTTACATCATGTGTGGACGCAATATCCACGGTGCGGTTGTGTGATAAATGACGACTTAGTGTATCTTCGGACCAACCGCCGGACCCTTCCATGACAAAATGTGCCAATTGATCAACATGTGATGCGCGGACGCAGCCCGAACTGTAAGCCCTGTATCCGTAATCGAACAATTCCGGCTTACTCGTATCATGGATAAATATATTGTAACTGTTCGGCATCAGGAAACGTATACGCCCCAACGGATTACCGTCTCCCGGACGCTGCACCATCACATATTGCGCCATTTGTGATGGGGATAGGCTGGACCAGTTTACCGCCGTCGGGTCCAAAGACCGTTTACCGGTCGGATCATACAACTCGATATTCTTTGCGCTCAAGGCACGCGGATTTGTCTTTAAAATAGGATGAAAGTCGTATTTTTTAATCGACGCAGGCACCGTCCATGTCGGATTGATACGCACACCTGTGATTGTACTGACAAAATTTCTGGTTTGGCGTTCCGGCTTACCGACCACCACAGACAAATCAAGACGAATGCCGCTATTATCAATGGCCCACAGACGCGCCGCGCCGGTGTTGACAACAATGTAACGTGATGGACGATCACGCTGAATCCAGCGTGTACGCTCCATATTAACGATAAGCTGCTGTATCTTCTGTTTTTCGTTCTCGGTAAAACGGCCTTGTGTGTAGTTTGTGCGGCGACCATATTGCGTACGGCGCCGATCACTACCAAAAAATGTCACTTCCGCATCACCGTATGGATCATAATGTCCTTTTTGCAATAAACCCATCAGCGCAATACGCATGGATTTGTACAAATTGCTTTGTGGTTGATACATACCAACCAGATTGCTCAAATTGTAATTACGGGATATGGATTGCAGTATCTCCTCGCCTTGAGCAGGTTGTTGCCATGATGCATTAACCTCCCCCACCGAAGCGGCATCAAAATTCAAACCCGACAAATCCTTTAAAAAGGTTGTAAATCCAGCACTCAACAGAATTTCCAGATGAACGGCATTGCTGTGATTCAGACGATATGCCAGTGATTTTAGCTCGGTAACGCCATAACGCTCGGGATTTATACCGTGCGACCAGCTTCCGGCGAGTATTTCAATGGCCTCAACGGCCTTATTGGTAAGCTGGCCATTCCTGTCAATCCAGATAGGCCGCGCAGATGATTGATAGAATGACGATAATTCACGTCTATTTTCTTTAACCGCGTCCAAGCCTTGATAATGCTGAATACTGGCCTGTGCGCCACTTTTTGTAAGGGCAAACAAAGATTTATTCGTTGTTATTAATGGGGAGCCAAGACGCGTTTGCGCCTCTGCCGCGTTCAAGAAACACCACGATACAATTAATATCGTGAGACAGAATGTATTCATTACTATTTTTGATTTACCAAAACCCATAGCCCAAACCAACAACCAGAATCCATAGAAAACGTCTGTGGAAAAGATTTATATTTTCTTTTTCAATCATGCCGTTAAAGTCTTAACGCATCGTGAATTTTAAATAAAATGGAATGTATCATTATCGTAAACAAAGTCCAGTTTTGCGCCTATTGTTAGAAAAAAAGGACGAATTTCTACCCGCCGCGATGTTGCCAACAAAACCTATGTCTGTATTATCAGGTGGTTCAAAATACATATAAACGCGAGATGAACAGGGAACCGTAATGACACACACACCTTTCAAACCACGTGTAGTGGTTAACAACAGACCAATTCGAAAGCGTCTACATGGCGGCAAGCCACGAGAATTGGCCTCCATGGGCGAACATGATCCAGGAGCAACAAGTAGCGAGTTTCAAGCAAATAACAAAGGCCGGCAAGTAACCATCACGGCAACTGCCGCCGGGCATCATCAACCCTTTGATTATCCCGTCACTGTTCCACCCGGAATTTGGGGCAAAGATATGCCGGAATTTGAAGAAGGTTTCCGTGCACGCATGACAAATACGGCTCTTATGGACGCATATCGGGAGCGTCAAAAAGATGGAAAAGGCATTGGGGGGGCATGGAAACAAGGTTTTCGTGCAGCAAGCCTTCTCATCAATGCCGAACACCGAAGACAAGGCCATGGTGGACAGGCACAAAAAATGTCAGTAAGCGGAGAAGGCATAAAAGTCATCCGCACATGGACACCTGGCGGCTAATAAACATCATTTAAAAATTTGCAAAAGGGGCATTCGTCAAATATCAACGAATGCCTTTTTTTCTGCCTGTGCACCGGGATGCGTCACCGCACCTTTTCGTGCTGGACCAACCTGCTGTGCATATTTGTATAAGTAACCTGAAGTATATTCATGTTCGCGGGGCTTCCAGTTTTTCCTGCGCTCCGCAAGCTCCGCATCAGACAAAGCAACATCCAGCGTACCGTTTTCGGCATCAATCTTGATCATGTCACCGTCTTTTAGTAATGCAATCGGCCCGCCGATTGCGGCTTCCGGACCAATATGACCAATACAAAAACCACGTGTTCCACCGGAAAAACGCCCATCGGTAATCAATGCAACCTTGCCGCCTGTCCCTTGGCCATACAGGGCCGCCGTGGTTGATAACATTTCCCGCATACCCGGACCGCCCTTTGGCCCTTCATAGCGGATTACCAGAACTTCACCTTCTTTATACTGTCGGTTTTGAACGGCCTCAAAACATTCATCCTCACTGTCGAAACAGCGCGCAGGCCCCTCAAACACCAATTCAGTTAATCCGGCAATTTTTACAATCGCCCCTTCTTCGGCCAAATTCCCTTTCAAACCAACGACACCGCCGGTTGGATGGATCGGATTTGACACCGGATAAACCACATCCTGATCTTCAGGGAATTTTATATTCTCAAGATTTTCGGCAATTGTTTTACCTGTAACGGTAATGCAGTCACCGTGGATATAACCATGATCAAGCAATTCTTTCAACACGACCGATACGCCACCAATTTCAAACATATCCTTGGCAACGTATTTACCGCCCGGCTTCAAATCGGCAATAAGTGGCGTTTTCTTGAAAATCTCAGCAACATCAAACAGATCAAAATCAATTCCTGCCTCATGTGCAATGGCCGGCAGGTGCAATCCCGCATTGGTCGAACCTCCCGTCGCGGCAACAATCGCCGCCGCGTTTTCAAGCGCCTTTCGCGTAACAATATCACGTGGTAGCGGACCACCGCTTTTAACAAGATCCATCACGGCCACGCCGCTGGCTTCCGCATACTCATCACGGGATTCATATGGCGCGGGTGATCCGGCCGAACCCGGTAGGGCCAAACCAATCGCCTCGGACACACATGCCATTGTGTTGGCGGTAAACTGACCACCGCAAGCCCCCGCGGATGGACATGCAACGCACTCAAGCTCATGCAAATCATCATCCGAGAATTCACCGGTTGCGTGTTTTCCAATACCTTCAAATACATCAACTACGGTTACGTCTTTGCCGCGGAACTTACCCGGCAGAATGGACCCGCCATACATAAAGATACCCGGAACATTCAGGCGGATAATCGCCATCATCATACCCGGCAGGGATTTATCGCAGCCCGCAAGACCCACAATCGCATCATAACAATGGCCGCGCATGGTCAATTCAACCGTATCGGCGATGGCTTCGCGTGATGGCAGGGATGAACGCATCCCCTCATGCCCCATGGCGATACCGTCCGTAACGGTAATCGTTGTAAATTCGCGCGGTGTACCGGATGCCGCATTAACACCCTTTTTAACCGACTGTGCCTGACGTGACAGGGCAATATTACACGGCGCGGCTTCATTCCAACATGTCGCAACACCGACAAATGGCTGATGAATTTGCTCTTCCGTCATACCCATCGCGTAATAATATGAACGCGCGGCGGCTTTTGACGGCCCCTCAGTCACATGACGGCTGACCAGTTTTGATTTATCCCATCCGTTTGGATGTGCTCTATCTTTATTAAACGCACTCATCTTCAAATTCCCGATGTTTTATTTAGTGAATATTACGCCTTAATTTTTGGCATCCTGATCATTAAACAGGATTTCGTCAAGATGACGTTTGAAGATTTCGGCATCGGCAATGAACGGCACCGGAATTGCCCCCTGCCCTGTCCCCTGCACGGATACAGTTTTGAACCCGAGCATACCACCCAGTAAAGTTTGCTCAATATGTGCGCTTTCGAGCTTGTTATGCCCTATTTGCATCAGGTCAGTTACAAATACGCCGTAATACGCCAGCACACGTTTGTTCGTTACCGTCAATTCCGTTGAAATATATAAAATATAAGCATTGGCGAAATAAAAGGTGTTTATGAAGAATATAAGCGCCCCCATAAACGGATGAAAAAAGAAACCGGCCAAAATGGCAATCACATAAAGACCAATTGATGCCGCAAAAATACCTGCATGAATTGTGCATGCGTGGATGATCTTTTCACCTTCAATCAGGGCTTGCTGGGAACGTTTTACGTTTTTACGGTTTGGAATATTCAAAAACATGATTTTTCGTTATTGTTAGACATTACACGATATTATTATTCTGGTTATTACGGCGGTTAATCGCGCGGGCCTTATCAATGGCCTTACGAAATAACACAGGATTATTGATCGTCGGCAAGAACACTTCACCAACCCCCATACCGCGGACCACCAAACGCCCGTAATCAAGGATACGGCCCATAATGGACTGAATAACATTTACACCTTCAATTCTGTCGACCGATATTTCACCGACATATCGCGCAACGACCCCGCGTTTATATATGATGCGGTTTGTTGTAACGGCGATTTCCGTCGTGGCCTGAATAACCATCATATTGGCAAAACTAAGCAAACCCAACAAAAGGGCAAAAAATGACGCCAGACGAACACCTGGATGAAGACTGCGTACCTTTGTTATCAGACTCGCATCCGGCGGTATTGGTGAGCTGTAAACGGACATCTTCACCGCCTGCTGAATTGACGTATCGAACGACATTGCCGCCATCACAATAAAAACGGCAATAAACAGACCAATTAACGCATTCATGACCGCTGAAAAGGTATAAAGCCAGTGAAATTTTCCTATATGTATGACTTTTTCGCCATCGGCTAAAGACTGGTGAACATAATTCATGCGGACTAACCATCAAAGTAACATTTGCGTTACAAGTATGCCCTATGCCCCCGCAATGGTCCATGCCCTTCATAGCAATAGATTATGAACCCTGTGCATATTATACTTACCCGCCAGATGTCATAATCCAACAAAAAC
>JAUICS010000062.1 GCA_030427765.1 Alphaproteobacteria bacterium | reverse complement strand
CATATCCGGCATTGTATGTCGCCTTAATGTTTTGTGTGTCATAGGCAATCATCAGTGTGAAGATAAGCACACCAGCGGCGGAGATGACGAAATGCATCATTGGTGATTGCATGAATATGTTTACTACAATGGCAATCATTAGGCCCAAAGCACCCATCATCAGGAAGCTACCCATGCTGGATAAATCTTTCTTCGTTGTGTATCCCCATAATGACATTGCAAGGAATGTTGCGGATGTAATGAAGAATACGCGGGCAATGCTTTCTGCGGTATAAACCAAAAACAGGGATGATAAAAGCCATCCGAAATAAGCCGAGAAGGCAAGGAATATAAGCGTCAACGTTTGTACCGACAATTTGCGCATTGTAATCGGATTAAAGGCAAATGCCGTGATTATCATTGGCGAAAACATAACGATGAATGCCATTAAAGGGTTTTGGTGCAATGCGTATAATGCACCGATCATTGTTTCGCTTTGGGATGAAAACCATGCCATAAGGCCGGTGATAAACAGGCCGAGACCCATCACGTTGTAAACACGTACAAAATAGGAGCGTAACCCCTCATCATAGGTCGTGGCCGTTTGTGTTTGAATGTTTTCTGGTTGCATCGTGTTTAAAACTCCGTTTTGTTTGTGAACATTATGTTACATCTACCATTATATAGGGAAAAATAGACCATTCGAAAGCTTTTTCAACGTTTTGGTATAAATTTCAGCATAAGTTTTTCAAATGTATTGAATTAATGTTTTCAATGATGATAATTCCGTAAGAATAAATGCCCCAGACAAGATCTGTTTTTTCTTTCTAATATGCATATTTTTCAATTATATCAATTATTTACAAACTAAGTTTGCGCGATGAAATATCAAAACGCTATAGTTTGATCATGGAAAGCAAAAACGAGCGATAATAACCACGGAGATACCACCAAATGAAGGAGAAATAAGGTATTTGGTAAATGTTCAGCCCTCATAAAATCTTGTTCGGGCAAGCGGCAAAGAAATATAGGGTGTCACTAAAAAACGTTATGTACCGGAATGCTGAACATTTACTTGATATCTTGAGACCTTCCTAGGGCGACTTGGCCTAAATGATTAAGATATTCGTTATTTAACCCCACACGCATGACTAGGTTGCCTTTATGGCAACCATTTTTTTTGCCACTTTTTTTGCCCTTGCGTATTTTTTGATTACGCGGCTTTTGAGGATTTCAGGTCCAGTCCTTCACGGCGGAACAATGAATCCGGATCGGCGTCGCGGCCACGGAAACGTTTGTAGAGAACGCTTGGATGTTCACTGCCGCCTTTTGTCAGGATTTCGTCCTTGTATTTATCCGCCGTTTTGCGGTTATACAAACCGGTTTCTTTGAAGTATTCGAATGCATCTGCATCCAGAACCTCTGCCCATTTATAACTGTAATATCCGGCGGCGTAGCCACCGGCAAAGATATGGGCGAATGCGTTTGATGACGGGCCGCCCATCCGTTCAAACAGGCGCGTCTCTTTTGTAACTTCATCTTCAAAATCCTCGACACTTGTAATTTCGTTCGGGTCCGCGGTATGCCATGCCATGTCCATGGCGGCAAAGTTTGTCTGGCGTAGACCGCCCCATCCGGCCATGAAATTTTTGGCACGGATCATTTTGTTCAGAAGTTCTTCCGGCATTGGTTCACCCGTTTCGTAATGACGCGCAAACATATCCAGTGTTTCTTTTTCGTAGCACCAGTTTTCCTGAATTTGCGACGGAAGCTCGACAAAATCCCACTTCACGTTTGTGCCGCCAAGTGACTGGTACGTTACATCCGACAGGAGGCCGTGCACGGCGTGTCCCATTTCGTGGAACAGGGTTAGGACCTCATCATGCGTCAAAAGGGACGGTTTGTCCGGCGTTGGTTTTGTGAAGTTACAGACGATGGCGATAATCGGGCGTTCGATTTTGCCTTTAAACAAGCCCTGCGTGCGGTAGCTTGTTTTCCATGCGCCGTCTTTTTTACCCTTACGCGGGTGGAAATCGGCATAAAA
This sequence comes from Alphaproteobacteria bacterium, assembly GCA_030427765.1. Classification (GTDB taxonomy): domain Bacteria; phylum Pseudomonadota; class Alphaproteobacteria; order Micavibrionales; family Micavibrionaceae; genus JAUICS01. The sequence continues at coordinate 5,264 of JAUICS010000062.1, read as the reverse complement.
ACTGCCCAGAAATTTATCGCTGTCTTTTTCGTAAACGTCGAATGACTGCACATCCTCGTGCCAGATCGGATAATCATCATTCTTTTGAAAACGGATGTTGAATAATTTACCGAAATGTTCGAATACGCCATCAAGCACGTTTTGTAACGGGAAGTAAGGGCGTACATCTTCGGAGGTAAAGTCAAAACGCTCTTTTTTCAGTTTTTCGGCATAATATGCGATGTCCCATGGTTTCAAATCGCCCTCCAGCCCCTCTTTTTTTGCGAATGACTTCAGGTCATCAAGGTCATTGATCGCGGCGGATTTATATGCGGACTTTAATTTATTGATGAAGGTATCGACATTTTGTGCGCCTTCGGCCATGCGGCGTTCCAGAACGAAATCGGCGAATGTGTTAAAGCCCAATAAGTTTGCCTTCTCCGCCCGCAGACGTACGATTTCGAGGATAATGTCACTATTATCATACTCATCCTTCCACGCGCGGGATGAGAAACGCAGCCAGTATTGTTCGCGCAATTTGCGGTTTTCGGCGTATTGCATGAATGGGAGGTACATCGGAATATCGAGGGTGAACAGGTATTTGCCATCAACACCCTCTTCCTCCGCCGCGTGCCGCGCAGCCGCCACGATGGATTCCGGCAGTCCGGCAATCTCTTCAGCTGTATTCAGGATTAGCTGAAATGCCTCGGACGATTTACTGACATTGTTCATGAAACCTGGTCCAAGCACAGACATACGTTCACTGATTTCACGTAAACGGGCCTGTTTATCTTCCGGAAGCTGCGCACCGTTTCTGGCGAAGCCGATATATGTTTCTTCTAGAAGTGTGCTTTGTTCTGTATTCAGATTTAATGTGTCCCGTTTGTCGTAAACGGATTTTACACGTTCGAACAAATCTTTATCGAGCATCACATCGGATGAGAACTTTGCGCTGATCGGACCGATTTGTTCACTCAGTGCATGCAATGTATCACCACCCATGCATGTCAGCTGGTTATAGAATACGGATGTTGCCTGCGACAATTCTTCATCACAGGTTTCAAGCGCAAGGATGGTATTTTCAAAATCCGGCGTAGCAGAATTGTTTTTAATGTCCTCAATACGCGCCTTTGCCAGTTCAATCCCTTTTTCAATGGCGGGAAGGTAATCATCCTCGGAAACTTTATCAAACGGCGGGGCCTGATTAGGAGTGTCAAAATTTGATAGAAGTATATTTTCAGATGATGTCATGATATGTCCCTATTGTGATATCCGTGGCGTATGCTGCTAAGCTAGGGTTCAATAATAAATTTTTGATGAGAAATATCCATACCAAATGGCCATTGATGTAGAAAAAAAACCGGATGATATTTTTTCGGGTCGTTTTAACGATGTGTATTTTTCACGTGAGAATGGTTTGGCAGAAACCCGTCATGTGTTTCTGGATGCCAATGATTTGCCGGCGCGGTGGATGGGACAAGCGGATTTTACGGTTTGCGAGCTTGGCTTTGGAACCGGTCTGAATTTTATCGTGGCCGCAGAATTATTTCAAAAGACCGCCGGCCAAGAGGGTATTCTTAATTTTATCAGTATCGAAAAATACCCGCTGGAGGCACGTACAATACAAAATGTGTTGCGGCCATTATTTGGTGATTTTATATCCCCGCTTATCCGAAACTATCCACTTCGCACGCCGGGGTTTCACCGCGTTCACTTCGCGCCGAATATTTATCTAACGTTGATCTTTGACGATGTGCTCGATGCACTCAAGAATATGGATTTTTCCGTTGATTGCTGGTTTCTGGATGGGTTTACCCCGTCCCTTAACCCCGATATGTGGCAGGACGATGTGTTCGTGCATATGGCGCGTCTTAGTCATTCAGGAACGACATATTCGACATTTACCGCCGCCGGTTTTGTCCGGCGCGGTTTGCAAGCGGCCGGTTTCGAGGTTGAGAAGGTAAAAGGGTTTGGCCGTAAACGTGACATGATCCGCGGCCGGTTTTTAGGCAACCTGAAAAAACAATCTTTAAGCAGGCCAAGAACTGCCGCAATTATCGGTGGCGGGATGGCGGGTGCATTAACGGCAGATGCCCTATCCAAACGCGGTATGGATGTGACGGTGCTGGAGGCAGCAAATTGTCTGGCATCGGGTGCATCGGGAAATACAATCGGCATGCTTAATCCCCGTCCGTTTGCCATGCGCGGTATACAGAATGAATACCATGCCATGTCATTTAACCATGCCGTACGTTTTTATCGTAATCTGGCCCATAGTCCGGATACGTCACATGATATCGGGTTCCGCCCCTGCGGCAGTTTGCATTTATGCATTGATGATAAACGGGAACGCCGTTTTGCCAAGGCGCTTTCAAGCATGGGTTGGTCGCCCGTTCACATGTCCTATGTATCCGCGCGGGAGGCTTCATCAATTGCGAATATGAGGCTTGAACATGATGCCATGTATTTTCCGGATGCCGCCATTGTGAATCCATTGCGGATGGTTACAACGTTGCTGTGCGGACGTAACGTGCATTTGAACGCGGAGGTGGGGCGTATCGAACATACATCAGGCGTATGGCGCACGTACGATGGTGCGGATAATGTTCTGAGTGAAACGGACGTATTGGTACTGGCGAATGCGATGGGCGTATGTCGTTTTTTAAGGTTCCAAGACGGTGTTCTGAAACCATTGGCGGGTGAGGTCATGAATATGCGTCCACCGGAGCATCTGGCGGGTTTGAGGACAACAATCATATATGACCGTTACATTTCGCCTTCCGTAAATGGAACCATGCAAATGGGGGCGACATTCCACCGTGATATGACCGCGGTTCCGTATCAAAATAGCATGCAAACACGCCACACATACGAACGGTTTTTTGAACGTACGTTACGCGGGACGGATATAAATGGTTTTTGGTCATCTTACCGGACGACAACTCCTGATAAATTACCGTTGATTGGTTCGGTGTCAGGGCGGGATAATTTATATGTCAGTGCGGCGTATGGGTCCCATGGGATGATCGGGGCATCTTACGGCGCGGAATATCTTGCGGATATGATTTGCGGCACCCCATCATTATGTCCTGTGACAATGGCGCGGCAGCTTGCGCCCGCGCGGTACATGGCAGATTAAAATCCTTGTTTCCACATATTCGCAAATGCGGTATAAATTATGCATGATTGATCTTTCATCATCACTTTTTTCTTACATGTATCCTTCAATCGCCGCTGCGTTTATTACGGCGTTTTTGCTGTTTTTCCTGCGCCGCCCTGCAATTGCAATGGGATTTGTTGATAAACCTGGCGGACGAAAGCAGCATGAGGACCTTATCCCGCCAATCGGCGGGCTTGTCATTTTTCCTGTTGCAATTATCGCGGCCCTTGCCTTTGGATATGATTACAAAACCTTTACACCGTTTGCGTTGGCATTACTGCTGCTTGTCTTTACAGGTGCGGTTGATGATCGCGCCGAAATTCCGCCAAGCGCACGTTTTGTTATTCAGATTATTGCCGCGACACTGATTGTTATTCCAGGCGGTGCGGCCATTTCAAATCTGGGTGATATGTTCGGTATGGGTAAGCTGTATCTTGGGTATTTCGAATATCCGTTTTTCATTTTCTGCATGGTTTTGTTGATAAACGCCATGAACATGATTGATGGTCTGGACGGTTTATCCGGTGGTGTGGCAACGGTTATGCTGACCGGACTTGCGATTTTATCAGGTAGTGCGGGTGCGTTATCCAATATGATCATTTTATGGGCCATCATTGGCGCATTGGTTGGATTTCTGGCATTTAATATGCGTACGCCACTTCGGAAAAAGGCGAGTATTTTTATCGGTGATTCCGGTTCATTGGCGCTGGGTGTATGTTTAGGATGGCTTTGTATTAACGCAGTGCGTGATGCGCCGCAGCCGGGTATCGAGCCAATGGCGATTGCGTGGATATTGGCCTTTCCGGTTATGGACGCATTCGCACTGTTTACAAAGCGTTTGTCGGAGAGGCGTCATCCGTTTTCGGCAGATCGATATCATGTACATTATATTTTGAAAGATAGCGGCCTGTCTGTTAGCGCATCTGTCTGGACAATCCTCATTCTGAATATGATTAATTGTGCGGTCGCGTGGTACATAAATACATATGTGGAGGCTGTATGGCCGTTTACCGCGTGCTGGCTTTTGATGCTCCTCATACACACGGCTATCGTGTTCAATTCGCACCGCGTACGCGATGTCATAAAAAAAATGGTTGTTTCCTAAGCGATTATATTTGCTGGCCAACCCATTCCATGATCTGGAATGATCCGTTATCGACAAACATGGATATGAAGACAATGAAGATGCCGAGCTCAATTGGTATGCGGAGCGTCAACATGGTTGCAAATGCAATACAGGCATAGGTGTATATCATCAGAACATTGTAGTACGGAATCATATCTGCAAAGTCCCCATTACCAAATGCCAGCATCATTACAAACGGCAGCGCGAAACAGGCCGGTATAATCGACATCCAGTTATAGGCCGTAATAAATTTCAGGAAATATTCGCCGCGTCCTAATTTTGATGTAAAAAAATAGACGATGCCGAGAAACATCATAATCGAGAAGGCATAACGCATACTGTATAAAAAGGATATTGTGTTATCCGATCCGTCGATCATTGATAATCGCGGTTCCAGAAAGATGATCATCAGTGATATCGGAAATAAAAAGATTGGTATGTAAAATGAGCGCAGGGCTTCATCATAATCGTTTTGAAAGCGTTTTTCCGCATTTGGCATAAATAAGCAAATTTCAAATACACCTAATAGATTTCGTTTGATTTCATGCCGATCGATCATTTATGTCCTCACCCGTGTATGTTGTTTATAAAATATTGGCCAATCTAGTGGCAATGACCAGTGGCAGTGACCAGTGTCATCGATATGCTGGCCGATGTCGCTGGCCGATGTCGTATGTGTGTGGATAACACTGACCGCTCTTACACGTGACTTCTTGACGACATTTCATGATCACTATTACTCTATTCTATGATACTTCACGTCAGTTAACAAATTTCAAATCTTATGTTAAAAAATCGTTTCCGCATTATCAATTTGACCGCTGCCCTGTGTGCTGTTGTTGGCCTGTCCGGTTGTACCGCATATGAATCAATGATGGGTGCGGACGGTAATGCGCCGGCAACGAATGCATCCACCGCCCATGGCGGGCAACAGAATTGCCAGGCACAGCAGCGTCAGTCGGCGCACGGTCGGGCGTGCCGCAGAGGATCTCATGGAAA
>JAUICS010000061.1 GCA_030427765.1 Alphaproteobacteria bacterium | reverse complement strand
TCTCTAAAACAGCTTTTAAGCGATTGGCAAATATTCACGGCCGGTAGCAATCATCCGGCTCCCCCTGTTTATGATGGCCCAGATATAAACATCGTTAATTTGGTAGAGCATACGGGTGCAGTGGTCGATGGCTCTTGCTTTGTGGCGCGGGTGCGGCCGACCAGCGATGGGCACCCCTATATCAAACTGGCCATTGAACAGGGCAAAACAGGATATCTTGATCACCTTCCGCGCCTTGCAAAATACATAGATGTTTTGATTGAACAGGAGGAACGGTTAGCGCCGCTTAAAAACTGGATGGATGGACATTCTGTACGGCTTGATCATATTGATAACCTTCCAGCCGCCCTAAAACGCAAATTCCTTGCGGCTTAAAGCATTTCTTTACTGTCATGATGTAAATTTTTTGTTATATTCCAGTTCTTTTTACCAATAGACGAAAAATAAAGGGTGAGACGTGGCACATAAAATTTCAAAACGATCCGATATATCCGTATTCCGCGTATTGGATTTCTTACGCATCGCAAACGAACGCGAACGTGCGGGTGATGACATTATTCATATGGAGGCCGGGCAGCCAAGCGATGGTGCGCCATGGCCGGTTATCGCGCATGCCAAACACCTTCTGGATACAGACCCAAAGATGGGATATACCGAGGCCACAGGTATGCCCGCCCTGAAAGAACGAATTGTCCAGTGGTACCACGATCATTACAGTATCGACATCACAACCGATCAGGTCACAATCAACATTGGTGCATCGGGCGGATTTTTGTTTTCATTCCTGACCGTTTTTGAGGAGGGTGATAAGGTCGCCCTTGCCGCGCCCGGATATCCGGCCTACCGGAATATCCTTATTGCCCTTGGCCTAAAGCCGGTTGAAATCCAGACAACGGATGAAACCAATTATCAACCTACGGCAGAACTTCTGGAACAGCTTGATGAAGACATCGACGGTCTGATTATCGCCAGTCCATCAAATCCGGCCGGCACGGTTTTAACGCCGAATGAATTGAAAGCCGTTGTTGAGTGGTGCGAAAAGAAAGGCGTTCGTCTTATTTCCGATGAACTTTACCACGGCGTTGTATTTGACGGTGAGGTTGAATCCGTCTTGAAATACACAAACAACGCGATTGTTGTAAACAGCTTCTCCAAATACTTTGCCATGACAGGATGGCGTCTGGGGTGGACGGTCACACCGCCGGAGGTTACGGCGCGTATGAAATGCCTGGCCGAAAGTATGTTTGTGGCCCCGCCAACATTGGCACAGCATATGGCCCTGAAAGTATTCGACCACACGGAAATTCTGGACACGTATGTGCAGCGTTATAAGAAAAACCTCGAAATCCTGAAAACCGAACTGCCGAAGGCCGGCATTACAAAAATTTCGGATGTGAAAGGATCATTCTACCTATATGCCGATATCGGCCATATCACGGATAATACCGAGGAATACTGCATGCGTATGCTGGATGATATCAAGGTTGCAGTAACACCGGGTATTGATTTTGACACCGTCCACGGTAACAAAACGATCCGTATTTCCTTTGCCGGTTCCACCGATGACGTGATCGAAGCCTGCAAGCGTATTCAAAACTGGGGCCATAATCAACGCAAAGCAAACGCAGGGTAATTCAATATAAATGCCTGTAGAAACCATTCGGCAGAATATTGCAGCCATTCGTGAAACAGTTGCCAAAACGGCCAAGGATTGGGACCGTAACGGGGATGATGTAAAATTAATTGCGGTCAGCAAGGTCCAGCCGGATGACCGTATTGATGCCGCACTGGCCGCCGGACACCGACTTTACGGTGAAAACCGTGTGCAGGAGGCGCAACAGCACTGGACCCACCGCAAAGAACAATTTCCCGATGTTGAATTGCACTTGATTGGGCCACTTCAGACAAATAAGGCAAAGGACGCGGTTGCCCTGTTTGATTGTATTCAAACCGTTGACCGGCCAAAACTGGCCAAAGAACTTGCCAAGGAAATGGAAAAACAAAATCGTCACCTGCCCTGTTTTATTCAGGTAAACACAGGTGAGGAGGAGCAAAAGGCCGGTATTCTTCCGTCTGAACTTGATGATTTTCTTACCGCCTGCCGGAATGATCATAAACTGAACATTATCGGTTTAATGGCCATACCGCCGGTGAATGAACCTGCGGGTATGCATTTTGCCATGCTGTCCCAAATGGCACAGAAACATAACCTTCCGGAACTGAGTATCGGGATGAGCGGCGATTACAAAAAGGCCATTCCCTGCGGCGCGACATATATACGCGTTGGCACCGCCGTATTCGGCGAGCGTGATTACACTTAAGTTTACAGAGAATTAATGATGACCGCCATGCGTGTCGTGCGCGACCGAAGCAGCGTCAGCACTTTCATCCATCTCCGGCGGAGCGAGATCAACTTTCTCGGCCTCGATATCCGAGGCAGACGGAAATGCAACCGGACTATCGGACAACGTACGAAGCCATGCAATCATCGCGGCACGATCTTCCGGCTTCTTAATACCGATGTAGTTCATTTTTGTACCGCTGATGTATACTTTTGGCTTCCATAGGAAGTGATTTAATGAGGCGTAGCTCCAGCTACCACCCTTTTCAGTCAAAGCCGCCGAATAGGAAAAGTCTTTACTGCCTTTCGGATTGCCAACGATGTTCCATAAATTCGGTCCAACTTGATTTGGACCGTCTTTAGTGAAGGAATGACATGCCGCGCATTGTTTGGACAGTTTTTCACCACGTGAAATATCGGCAATCGCAATCAATTCCATAACGGGGTCAGGTTTTTGAACCTTTTTAACAATATTCGCTCCCGGCATTGCAACACCCTCAATCGGATATGCCGGTGTATCAATATGCTCTTCATGCACGATTTTCTTACTAAAAAAACCCGTTAACATAACGGCTAATCCACCAATTAGAATTGCGGCAAATATTTTGTTAAAATCCATCTCAGACATCGTTCAGCAATCACTTCTTATATTATTCCACCTGGTATAGTAAGAGGTCCGCGCCCCTTACGCTTTGATGAAAATCAATTGTTTGGCCGAATTTGACCTAGCGTAAGGATAAAAAATCTCTTATAAGCAAATCTAAATTATATCGTTTTGAATTTGAATAGCTAAATTCCATATATAACAAAGAAATACATGACAACACCATCAAGTACCAGCCAGACTTACGCCAAACTTCGTGAACATGCAACCGAAAAGGGCTATAAACGCATCTCTTTTCAGGGCGCACACGGCGCCTACTCCGATATGGCATGCCGAACGGTATTTCCGGATATGGAGACCGTTCCATCACATGCATTCGAGGACGCATTTGGCGCGGTAAACGATGGAAATGCCGATCTGGCCATGATTCCAATTGATAATACCCTCGCGGGACGTGTTGCCGACGTTCACCACCTGCTTCCAAAGGGCGGACTTCACATCATCGGGGAAACATTTTTACCAATTCACCACGCATTGATGGCCGTGCCCGGAACAACACTTGATAGTTTGAGCGATGTACATAGTCACGTTCACGCCATTCCGCAATGCCGGAAATTCATCCGTGAGCATGGTTTAAATCCACATATTCATGCCGATACCGCCGGTGCGGCGAAAGAAGTTGCCGGTAAAAATGATAAGACACAGGCGGCTATTGCATCGAAACTGGCGGCGGAAATATATAACCTTGATATTTTGGCAAATGATATTCAAGATGCCGACCACAATACCACACGTTTTCTTATCCTTTCAAAAGACCCGTTTGTGCCGGACTACAATCCTGGTGAACGTGTTTTAACGTCCCTGTTCTTTGCCGTACGTCACATACCGGCCGCGCTTTATAAGGCCCTTGGCGGTTTTGCCACAAATGGCATTAACATGACAAAGCTGGAATCCTACGTTGATGAGACGTTTCAGGCCGCGCTGTTTTATTGCGATGTTGAAGGGCATCCGGAGGAGCGTTTAATGCGCCTTGCCCTTGATGAGCTGAATTTCTATGCAAAGGATGTGAACATTGTTGGCACGTATCCCACACATCCGTTTCGTGAGGCATTTCTGGAAGATTCTTGATTTTATTCAATATTTGGGGTTGCGTACCCCATATGCCGTCATGCTAGGTTAAGGAAAAAGGAGTCACCAATGCCAACACATGCCCAGCTAGCCGCACAATTATTACGCGATGCCGCCAAATTTTTTGAAACCATTGGTGAACAGAATGAGCCTTTGAAAGACCAAATGCATGAAAATGGCCGGGTATACCGCCAACTTGCCGATTTGGTCGAAAATGACCCGCACGGCGTTGTCGGCGAGGACGAATAGCGCATTTTCCATGACCAATCAGGTCAACTGATTAACAAGAAAACCGATTTTGTCACCCAAGCCATGTAAACCAGTTTGGATTACCTTGTGCCAGTGGCTATCCGGAACCTTTAATTTAACCATTCCGACACGATTGAACAGCGTATCTGCAAATTGATCGATTTCTCCCTTTTCATTCAAGGTTTGAATGGCCTCCGGAATACCCACACCAGTTTTTGCGTATTCCGCGCCAAGATATTCCTCACGTACCTGTTCGATAAGAATCTTTAGTGTTTCCAGACGTTCACGCTGGCGGTTCCATTCATCCGGCGCGTAATACCCGCCGCGGTCGATAATGGCCAACAGTTCCTGAATCGGAGGCTCAACGCGTTTTTCAGGAAGGTACAAGTCCTTCCGATCATAAATTCCAGCGGCTGCAAGGTCTTCCTCACCAATAATCCATGCCAGTGGCACCGGCATAATACGCAATTTCTTTGTTGCGGTTCCGTCCACGGCCAATAACGGAATGAACGGAATTTCCACTTCCTGTTTTCCAAGTTCGGCGGCCTGATCCAGGATTTCCTCATAATTCTCCATCGGGAACCCGCCATCGGCCTTAATGGCCGCGGCAACCGGACCGGCGAGAGAAATGTTCATACGGTTGATAATGGCATCTGCACTGTCGCTTGTTTCCTTTATACCGCGGCGGAAATTAACAGAGTCTTTTTTGCCCTTCTGCCTTGAACACCATTCATATGCCTCTTCAAAATCATCTTTCAGGGCTTCAAAATCACCGCCAATAAGCACTTGTACAGGCAAGGCCGAAACATCACGTATGGTTTGCTCGATAACCGGGCGATCCGCACCGCCTATGGTTCGCGTTTTAACCGATTGTTCATACATTGTAACACTGATTGGTACCGATGCCCCGATACGGAATTCACCCGACATCAGTTCCTCTTTCTGGCGTTCGCGTTCTTTTCGCTGTTTATGACGTTCCCATTGACGGGTTCCAAGCCATGTCAGTGGATAACCGGCCAAAAGCAATGCGGTCCATACAACCTCGATATGATCTTTAAAGCCAACAAGCGTATTGAAGTATTCCCAGAGTTCCATTTAATGCCTCTCTTAAAATTCTTTTTGCAAATAAAAAGCCGATCACAGGACCGGCTTTTTTAAACTTCGTTATGACATTAGCGTGGCCCCGCACCAAAACCGAATTCTGCAGGATCTAAACCAGCCTTTCTTGCAATTGCGGCGTTCATCGTTGCCAATCTTAGGACTGTATCTTCCAAAACTGCAATCGTCGTATTTGCAGTATCCAATGCCGCCTCAATTGCCACTTGAGGATCTTCAATCTCAACAGCAACTGCAAAACGTGCATTTCCAGCCGCTTGAAGATTCTCTACAATATCCGTGATTGTTTCCAATCTTTGGAAATGTGTGTGCTCCGCCTCAGGATCGTGTGTCTGCTTTGTCAGGTCAGGTCTGTTAATTGTCGGGTTTGGACGACCAGCCGCATCAACAACCGGTTTACGGTTTGATGTCGTAACAACCTGATCACGTGTTGGAAGTGCCTTATCACCGTTAACGTAGTCCGCATCAACGGTCAGAATACGCATTTTTGTATTCTTTGTACGCTCAATACGCACGTCGAAGAAAATGTCTTCCGGCATACCCTTACCGATAAGTGTATCACCCAGTTTGTTTTGCATGTTACGGCGTAGCATATCGTTAACCGTTTCTGCCGTTACAATGCCTTTCTTACGAAGATGCGCGAATGCAGGGTCACGGGCCAGAACTTGTTCAATCGCCTCAAACAATGATTCTGTACGTTGTTCACCTTTCCTAACCCAAGACAGTTCAGATGTTGAACGAACATCATTGTCTTTCGTAGAACAGTAAATAAATGCATGTTTGATGATTTGACGTGTAACTTCAACGTTACGGTCGATGAAATCTTCAACCTTGAATTCACCCTTACCTGTGAATTTTTGTCTGAATACAGTTTCACCATCTGCTGTTTGCTCTTCAATGTAGCGTGTGTGTGACACCTGAAGAATATTGTAGTCGGCAACACTTTCTTCCATTCTCAGAAGTTCTCTCTCTTCCGCTTTACGAAGCTCATTACGTGAACGACGTGCGTCAAGGGCGGCACTGGCGGCAAAGAAACTACCTGCACCTGAAATAATACTTCCTAGGAATTCAGCAGGTTTTGTATCGGCAAATGCAATCGTATTGCGACCTGCCTCAAGAAGCCATTCACCAATGACCGCAGGATTACGGGAAAGGTCGGATATTGCCTGACCAAGGTTACCGTCTACCAATACATCAAAGTTCGCAACCAACGACGCTGCCAATAATGCAGATGCCGTAATACCGATTGCGTAAAGTAATGTCTTGGAATTAAACGTTTGTGCTAAACGAAATGAGCGGTCTGCCATGCCAAATGATGTGCGTGCAGCTGCTCCGTTATCATATCTTCTTCTGCGTTGTGCCATTGTTATGTCCTCAATCTTGTCAAATGTTGTTCAAAAAATATTGTTTTTTAGATTTATGAAAATAAAAACTCGGGGTGTTATAGACGAATAATTCTCTTATGGCAAGAATTTTTTTACAGAAAATTTCATCGATACTCTTTTCAGGTGAATTTACTTATATTTGTGGCACGCGTTTATAAAACCTTGCACATTTTCTGTTTTCCAGTGATCTTTGAAATATGTTTGAAGAACCCTCTATATTTCTAAATCTGACGTTAGGGACATTTGTGATCATCATCACCGTCGTCATGCACGGTATCGCGCTTGACGTCATCATTCGGTACGTACCGCGCGCGGAACATGTACTGCGTACATACATGAAACGTTTCTGGAAATCCGCGATAACCAGTCTGGTTGTCTTGGCCGTATTTGTAGCGCATATCCTGGAAATCTGGGTATGGGCACTCGTATACATGTATTTGCAGATCGAAAATATCAATAATCTGGAAACGGCGCTTTACTTTTCAACCTCCGC
>JAUICS010000426.1 GCA_030427765.1 Alphaproteobacteria bacterium | reverse complement strand
ACATTGATTTTAATCCGGTTCTGAAAGCAAAAAGTCCCGTTCATGCCGTTAAATTACAAGCGGCCGGAGAATTCATTTATTTCAACCACATTACGAATACTGGACCCAAAAATGAAGAGGTTATTCTGGACACCAGCCGTGCTGGAGAAATGCTGTCCGTGGATTTAAATGAACATGGGTCACTCCGCGTATCGCAGCGCGCTTTTTTTGCGGCAACCGCCAATATAGAGGTTGATCTTGAGTATATTACACGTGACGTCACATGGTTCGAGGGCCTGAAACGTTACCTGTTCATGGGACAAGGTATCGGTATGCAGCGCATATCCCAAAAACAAAGAAACCATCAAAACGGTTCCGCACGTGTCTTTTTACAGGCGTCGGGATTAATACGCCCGGTAAAGATAAACGACGGGGATATTTCAATTGTTGAAAGTGCAGCGGTTTTTGCAATGACTGACGGAATCGACGCCAAACTCGTTCCAGTCGAAGGGCTAAAACGCAAATTACTAAGCGGTGAAGGTTATTACATGACGGAACTGACTGGCAACGGCACAGTATGGCTTGAAACCCGCTTGCCGCATGCCGTTACAATTTCCCCGCCGCGATTCAGCTTTAATCTCGGCTTTATGCGTATAAATCTTTAAATTTCATCATGCGTACATGATAAGGTTGGTGTGCATAACGTTACTCTCATAAACCGGAACGTAATGGATGAAAACGCGTTTGTTTCTTTTTTTGAGAAAGTAATGGCCTGATGGCACGCTTCAATGGCTACTGCGGTTTATAATCTAGCAAACGGGTTATACCGTGTTGTTGTTCCAAGGCATCAACATCAAACCATTTTCGCTGGCAATCCCCTTCAACAATCGTCATGTGGCCATCAATCACCATCATGCGATAATCCGCATCCTTGAACTCCGTTGCCAATGCACGCATAGCATTCCCTAGGTCTTCATCAGAAGCCGTCTGAACAAATTCACGAAAATCTATTGCTTTGCCATCATCACGGCGAAAAAGAATATCCATATGATTTGCACTTTCACCAGCTTCACTTTCGCCATATTCATCTTTGAACCAGTTAAATCTATCAGAAATGATTATATCTAGACCGTCCTTGATCGATACCGTTTCAATTTCCGCGTCTGTATCGCCACCCATAAAGAAATCCAATAGCAGCTCACCCTGGTCACGTTCGGTTGTTATCGTTTCATCGTTACGCATTAAACCTGCTACATACAAAACGAATGAATTTTGTGTTTTCTCCAATATCGCCTCAACTGCCTTTGTTACATCACTCCACATCAATATATAGGAAGTACGTGCGGTCACCTTATCTTCGTTTTTTTGCTTGTGGTACTCGGCAAGTTCTTCTTGTGCCTCAAAATCCATGGCCTTATTAGGCTTTGGCAGATATGGGCGATGATCAATGATATCGCGGTTCATGTGCGGGATATCCATCAAATGCATATGAAATTTTTCAACGTTTGAATGTGCGTCTTCACCAATATTTAAAACCGCCATTCTTTGTGGCTTTACGGCCTCATTAAAGATTG
>JAUICS010000060.1 GCA_030427765.1 Alphaproteobacteria bacterium | reverse complement strand
TCAACCGCATCAACGGTACCCATCGGGTTAAGAATACGGCGAAGCACCCACATTTTGGAAAGTGTGTCTTTGCCAACAAGCAATTCTTCTTTCCGTGTACCGGAACGTTGAATGTCGATAGATGGGAATACACGTTTATCAGCAACCTTACGGTCAAGGATAATTTCGGCGTTACCTGTACCTTTAAATTCTTCGAAGATAACTTCATCCATACGGCTACCGGTCTCGATAAGGGCCGTTGCAATAATCGTCAGGGAACCGCCTTGTTCAATATTACGGGCGGCACCAAAGAAACGTTTCGGACGCTGTAATGCGTTTGCGTCCACACCACCGGTTAGAACCTTACCGGAACTAGGGACAACCGTGTTATATGCACGGGCAAGACGTGTAATTGAGTCCAGAAGTACAACAACATCACGTTTGTGTTCCACAAGACGCTTTGCCTTTTCCATTACCATTTCCGCAACCTGCACGTGACGGGATGCCGGTTCATCAAATGTTGATGAAATAACCTCACCACGCACTGAGCGAGCCATGTCGGTCACCTCTTCCGGACGTTCATCAATAAGAAGAACAATCAAATATGATTCCGGATGGTTAACTGCAATGGAATGTGCAATATTCTGAAGCATAACCGTCTTACCGGTACGTGGCGGCGCAACGATCAATGCACGCTGGCCAAAACCAAGTGGCGATACAAGCTCAATAATACGCTGTGTATTTGCCTTTTTCGTTGGATCTTCAAGCTCAAGATTAATTTTCCGTGATGGATAAAGCGGTGTCAGGTTATCAAAATTAATACGGTGACGAATTTTATCCGGTGTTTCACTATTGATCGAACCGACTTTTAAAAGTGCGAAATAACGCTCGTTATCCTTCGGGGCACGAATTTCCCCTTCAACGATATCACCAGTGCGAAGACCGAAACGGCGAACCTGGCTTGGTGATACATAAATGTCATCCGGACCAGGAAGATAGTTTTCTTCCGGTGAACGTAAAAAACCAAAACCATCTTGTAAAACTTCCAACACCCCAGAACCTGAGATTGGAACCCCTTCATCGGCGAGGCGCTTCAACACCGCAAACATCATGTCCTGTTTACGCATAACATTACAGTTTTCAACGTCTAATTCCTCCGCAAATGCTAGAAGTTCCGCCGGTGATCGTGTTTTAAGCTGTTGAAGATTCATGAGTGTCTCATAGATAAAAGGAGTGGTATATGTGTGGGAAAAAGCCTCAGTTACACAAATGTTTTTTAGATATTACCTAATCCGCCTAAGGGCCTGCCCTCGTAAGCACATTTAAAAAAAGTGATAAAATTGTACGGATTTTTTTAAATTTATGAGTGTTATACTGGAATTATACACAGGCGTCAACGCTAAAAAAATTTAAAATGGCTTTGCCACCGCCATAACCACAATAACAATCATTAAAACCGTCGGAATTTCATTGGCATAACGATAGAATTTAGATGATTTTATGTTCTCATCCTTATCGAATTTCTTACGCCATGCACTATATGCATGATGAACGCCCGTCATTAAAATAATGCATGTTAATTTCAAATGCATCCAGCCTTGTGAAAATAAATCGGGATTAACCCAAAACATCAATCCACCAAAAACCCATGCCGCAATCATAGCCGGGTTCATAATATACCGCAATAAACGGCGTTCCATGGTTTTAAACAGTTCGGATTCCGGTGATCCCACCTTCACGTCCGCATGATACACATAAATCCTCGGCAGATATAAAAGACCCGCCATCCACGCAATGATCGATATGACGTGTAACGCCTTGATATACAGGTAGTATTGCCCTAGAAAATCAACCATATTTCTTATCCTTCATGTTTTCTGACGTATACTGACGCACACAATCAACAAGTGTTTTTACCTTATCAGGGTCCGTTTCTTTATTCACGCCATGCCCGAGATTAAAAATATGTGGCCGTCCTTGAAATGCATCGCATATGTTTTGCGCTTCGCTTTTCAACTCTTGATCTTCTGCAAATAAATAAAACGGATCAATATTTCCCTGCACCGGAAAATCTTTTGGTAAATTTTCATTCACCCAGACCGGTGATATGTGCTGATCAATCGCAACCGCCGTTACACCTGTCGTTTCTACATATTCAGATAAAAATACGCCTGCCTGACGCGGAAACCCGATAATCGGCGTATCCGGATGGATTGACCGCAACTGTTTTACAATCGCGGCGGTAGGATTGATTATCCAGCGCCGAAACGACGTTTCATCAAGAATTCCGGCCCAGCTATCGAATAATTTTACAGCCTCCGCCCCCGCCCTTATCTGCAAATCGAGATACTGAACTGTTGCCTCAACCAGAATATCAATCAATTTTTGAAAACCATTCGGATCTTTTATCGCCCAGCTACGAATATCAAAATATGTTTTGCTGGATTGCCCCTCAACCATGTAACAGGCTACCGTCCAGGGTGAACCGGAAAAACCGAGCAACGTTGTATGGTCAAATCCTTCTGCCTTGAGCGCATCAGTAACTTTTGAAACGGTTTCGGCAACGGTTTCAAACTTGGACTTTGCCTTTTCAACGGAGAGACCATCAAGTTCTTCGGTCGATCGAATAGGATCAAGAATGGGGCCTCGTCCTTCCTCAAAACGCACCTCCTGTCCCAGCGCATCCGGAATAACCAGAATATCCGAAAACAAAATTGCACCATCCATCCGATATCGCCGTATCGGCTGCATCGTCACTTCGCATGCAAAATCCGGGTTATAAACCATATCCAGAAAACCGCCTGCTTTCGACCGCAACTCCCTGTACTCCGGAAGATAACGCCCCGCTTGCCGCATAAGCCATATGGGAACCGGACTTACAGCCTCACCATTCAAAACACGCAATATCGGTTTCGTCTCGTTATTCATACCTGAAAACCAAATTAACAACAAAATTTAAACCGGTAGCGTCAGCTTTCGGTTATTCCTGATGGCCAATGTAAGCAAAAATATAAATATAAAAAGATTTATTTTAAGGGTTGTTGTTTTATTTAGGGGCTGTGACTCATGGGGACAACAACTTATGCGCTGAACTATCCCCATATATAATGTCATGCGGAGTCATTATATAAATGTCTGAGTCGCATCAATGATAAAAATATTTATCAGAACAAGCGGGAAAAGTTTGCGAACATGGAATAAGCACCCTTGAAGCACCTATAATAGAATTTGGATAACTTCATACATTTTTTACACATAGGTTTTTACCGTGATTCGTTCACAATTTTATCCCGTGTATGCGCATTTCATATCAACGATATATATATAATGTGATATAGGTTTAGTTCATGTTTAAAGAAGCTTTTTCAAAATTAGACCCTGACGAATCACTCAAACGTGTTGAGATGATTAATAGTGAGGTTAATGATTTTAATCTGGATACTGATAAGACAATTATTTTGTCTCAGGATTTATCATTCTATCCGCATTGCTCCCTTTTGGATGTGCAGGACTTTTCACTTTTTCCGACAAAACATGTGTTTTTAATCCAGCATAAGGGCGGAAACGGGAATGATAATAAAAATTTTACTGTTCTGGACTGGACGAATACGCCGATATTCAAATTGAATTCTCAAGTGCCAATAACATTAAATACCGAAACTGTTCGCTCTTACATTCGATTTTTCTTTAATTTTGTGTATGGAGAGCATGGCCGGTTTTTATTGATCGACAGTATTGATGAAATTCCGTGGCGAGAAGAACCGCCAATATCGGCACGGAAATCAATTTCAAGTTTGATAGAACCTCTTACATTAAAAAAAGAGACAAAAGACGGATTTATATTCAAAGCAACGTTAATTTTTAAAGATTCATTATTCAGCTGTTTTATAAATGTGTTCAAAAATGGCAATATCGAGATCACAAACGAGACCATTCTGGTCGAGGATATCCCCGCAATAGACGATATTCTGAAGGAATAACGGGAAAAAAATAAAAAAATTCAATTTTCTGCTTTTTGGTAGGAAAGCGTTAATAACTACCTCGCATAATAAAACCATATGATTTTGCAATTCAGCATAAAATTATTGGTTTAGGGTTATGAGAGACAGCGATATTCACGGTTCCGACAACAAAATCAAGATAGCGAATTTATTTCACGTATCTTACACAATTAATAATCATCAGCCGGTGAGATGTTCTCACATTGGTGAGGATCCGCTTTTCTTTTTAGATATTGATCATTTCGAAACAGAAGACGAAGACATGTCATTCCTGTCAGAAATCGAAGAACTTGAACAACATATCCATGCATTAAAAGATAAAATCGAAGGTAACAATCATGATGTGATTGGTGCCGGTGCATCGGAATTAAGAATGCGCCAGTTCTCAGAAAATATTTCCAGCGTTTTATCTTCAAAAGACAGTAATGTTGATTTGAATAGCCTTATTAAACGGATTTCAGAAAGCCGCTACGCAAAGGAAATTCTTAGCCAATTTGAAAATAATGGCGGCAAGGTTGCGTTTTCAAAAACAGAATCAAGCGCATCATATGATTCAAGAACAAATACAATCCTTATTCATCCAGACCGCTCGGAAGAAGATAAAGTTTTACTTCTTGCTCGTGAATTAAGACGTGTGTGGCAATTATCAAATGATGGACTTGTTGATCCACTTACATTTGCCCCGGAAGATGCAATCTTTGTAAATCGTGTGCAAACGGCCGATCTTTCAATATCAATGGTCCGTGTGGCGTGGGAGTTATACTTAAATAAAGATGAGCAGGTTTGGGAGCGTCTTGAGGATTCCTCACTTGCGGAAGTAGCACATGCGTTTTCGAGAGAGGCCTATATTGATTTCCGTACATTAAATAATGGCCGCGCAAACAGCGTTACATTTGAAACATGGTTTCTATCGGAACGTTGCCATTACCATGACCGGAAGATTATTCAGCAAATGCTCTCCGGCAGTTACGAATGTGTTGGAACGCAAAAGGTTAAGTATTCAAAAACATCGCTTAGCCAATTTGTATGTAGCATCGGTGAAATGCCTTACGGTAAAAATTACCTGGCAGAATATGCACATCTGATTTTAAGTGACCCGGTTTTTACCGAAGTAAGAAACCGCTCAAACGCGAACTTCCTATGGTTTATCAAGTTTGAGAACTCATTTAGAATTAAGGAACAGGAATTGCAAACACATAGCCATTATTCCACTCGGAATAATTCACATCATAAAAATAATCATAATTCCTTAGAGTATAATAATGGCACCGAAGAAAAATCCGTCACATTTTTACAATTTGACAAAAACGAAACCCAATCAGGGATTTTCGAAACACAAACTACGCAAGAATCAACACAAGGACCGCTGCAAAACAGCGCCGCAATTCTACACTTTCCAGTCCGCACAACAGGAAGTTCCGCAACAACATAATAAAGGTCAGTCATTTAAGAACAAAAAGATGGTTCAGACAGAAAAAAATACATCGCGTTATCACATCAAGAAACAGGACAAGAAAAATCCTGTATCGCGGAAGACGAACAAGTCTGACTTGATCAAACTCAAGGATGTATTGTCACTTACAAATGAAAAATCAAGCGATGAAAGTTACAAATATCTCATTTCGGAATTCATGGATATTCTTGAAAAGAGCAATGTCTTTATGTCTCTTTGCGAAGAAATTGAAAAGTTACCATGGAAAATCGGATTTGAGGATTTGGGGAATAGAGGTCACTGTCTTGATTTCTCAAAATCCGTAATAAAACTCGATCAACACGGTTTGCTACCAACGTCTTTAAGAGATTCAGATTATTTCTTCCAGGCGTCATTGCTGTCATTTGTTCGCGGACTGCGTGATTTATGGCAGGAGCAGCGCTGGCCGGAAATTCATGAATATTATGGGCCGGAGGCACTTATGTTTCTGGAAAGATTAAAGGCGGCAGATAACGATGTCTTTGCCCTGATGATTCTTTGGGAATTAAAGGATAACGGATATGACCGTCTATGGCGTCATATGATTTCATCTGACGATGCAGACATGGCAAAATGTTTTGCGAATACGCAAGGGTGTTTATTGGAAAAAGCATCAAAAGCATTTCGTGCGTGGTTTGAATCGGCAGAGCGCATTCGCTGTGTCGACCATGAAAGTCTGGAATATATGGACTCTCTTATTGAAGATAATAAGAAAGCACCATTTGGATGTAATAAGCTTGTTGCCCGCGATATTGTGCGCGTGGCATGTTTGCCGAACCGTACAAGCTATCTGAACGGAATGGGCCATGACATCATACAGGACCCATTTTATTCAGGCCTTCAGGACCCAATAAATCAGGCACATTTCTTCCATCTTATCCGTGATGCGCAATGCTTGACGGTACAAGGTGTACAATTCCGCGACCCATCCTTGGCGCGCAAGATGTTCCCGGAACAAAAAGTTCTACAGGATTAAGCCAATTTCATTAAAAAAGTGATTGTGTGAGCCCTTTTAATTTGTAACAACAAAAGGGATAGCAGTTTTTTAATAGAAAGTTGGGGCAATATTATGCGTATCGGAGTTATTGGAACGGGCTACGTTGGTCTAGTGTCAGGAACATGTTTTGCCGAATTCGGTATCGAGGTCATGTGTGTTGATAAGGACCATGATAAAATTGACCGTCTGAAAAATGGTGAAATTCCGATTTATGAGCCCGGGCTTGATGATCTTGTAAAACGGCAGGTTGATGGAAACCGCCTCTTTTTTTCCACAAATCTTGAAGACGCGGTAAAAGATGCCGAAGCGATTTTTATCGCGGTAGGAACACCGTCGCGCCGTAGTGATGGTCATGCAGACCTATCTTATGTCTACGAAGCGGCTCGGCAAATTGCGGAACTGTCAGAAGGTTATAAGCTTATTATCACAAAATCGACCGTTCCGGTTGGTACGGCGCGTGAAATTAAAAAAATCCTGAGAGAGACAAATCCAAAATGTGAATTTGATGTTTGCTCAAACCCAGAATTTTTACGCGAAGGCTCGGCAATTAATGATTTTATGCGCCCGGATCGGGTAGTCATCGGCGTTGAAACAGAGCGCGCAAAAGACATTATGCGGAAACTTTACAGGCCGCTTTACCTAAATGAAACGCCGATGTTGATTACATCACCGGAAACGGCAGAAATCGTGAAATATGCGGCTAATGCGTTTCTGGCAACGAAAATTACATTTATTAATGAGATTGCCAATTTGTGTGAGCAGGCGGGCGCGAATGTTCAGGATGTTGCCAAAGGCATGGGGCTTGATGGCCGTATTGGATCAAAATTCCTGCATGCGGGTCCGGGCTTCGGCGGGTCGTGTTTTCCAAAAGATACACTGGCATTA
>JAUICS010000425.1 GCA_030427765.1 Alphaproteobacteria bacterium | reverse complement strand
CCGATACGTTGCATTCACCGGAAACTTCGTATGTTTTTAATTCCTGAAGCAGCATTAAAGTCTGTAAATTCTGTATCTGTCGCAAAACTGTATTCGGGTTGTATGTATCATCACCCATGATGTCATCCAGAACCTCGCGCGCGTGGGCATATTCATACATGTTCCACGCCCATATCTTCAGAAGGGCCATTTTCAGCTGAATGCTTAAATTAGGGTCGCCAACCAGATGCCCGGGGTTTTTGTAATGCATTTCCGGCTTTAACATTTTGTCTTCGAAACGTGTTTTACTCGCCATTTTTTATTCTCCGCTTTTTCTAAGTGCGCTACGCCATGTATTTCCATCATCCGTATATTCGTTGCTGCAGCTATACGAATCGCCGTAACAGTATGAAAGAAGGCTGTTCTTGGATTTAATTTCTTGCTCCAGCATGTCATAAACCAGTTTGTATAAATCACGGATGTCGACAATTCCGGCTGGAAGGCCATCTTCCAAAACAGGTAAAGTCCGCAGACCGTGCGTGGTCATCATGTTCATGGCGTCGGAATGTGTCTGGTTAATGTCAATCGTAATCGGATCGCGTTTCATAATTTCGCCGACGGTTGTGCGATCAACATTGCGGTAAATACCCACCGCCTTTTCAACAATGTCGCGTTCGGTGATGAGGCCGGCAAGTCGGCCACCCAGATCAACAACCAAAGCGGCGCTTGTGTGGTGAGCAGGCATAAGGCACGCAACATTTCTAATCATATCTGTCGGTGATACCTTTAGGTAATTATGGCTGCTTACCAATCGTCGTAAAGAATATGCAAGCATTTGAAACCTCTGTTTTATCTTTATGTGTGGTCCTTTTATGCTTATATTATCCGTTATACAGACCTCCAAAAGTTTGACGTCCGTCAAGTTTTGTGGAAAATCCTGAAATCGGTAGAAACCCTAAAAATGAGCACATTACCTAAGAATAGTACGCTTCTGATGTCGGTTCCGTTTTTTAGCGAACTGGACAGGGAAGACGTCGAATGGTTTCTGAATCGTGTCAGGTTGGTTGAATATCCTAAGAAAAGCTATGTCTTCCACGCCGGTGACGCGGCCGAGTACATGTATTTTATCAAGGAAGGCTGGGTTAAGCTGTTTACCTGTGACAAGGACGGAGATGAAAGTGTGAACGGCGTCATGACCCGCGGGGACAGTTTCGGTGAGGAAAGCGCGTTCGAAGAATACGATTATCCTTATAATGCGCAGATTGTCGGCGCGCGGGCGGAATGCCTTGTTCTGCCGGGGGCGGTGCTGCGTGACCGTTTACAAAACAAACCGAAAATCGCACTGAAAATGCTCACGGCTCTCGCACGGCATCGTCACCAAATGGCACTAATGTATGACCATTTTACCAAATTGACATCGGCCCAGCGTTTGGCGGCGTTTATCCTGAAATTATCGATGGACAGGGGATATGCCAAAACCATTCACCTGCCTTATAACAAGTTGATTGTAGCGTCCCGTTTGTGTATGCGGCCCGAAACATTATCCCGTGCCTTCAAACGCCTTGAACAGGATATTGGCCTGTTTA
>JAUICS010000424.1 GCA_030427765.1 Alphaproteobacteria bacterium | reverse complement strand
AAACGATTCAGCATTGCCGAGGCCAACCGATCCGTCATCATACTTTTCCTGACCGCCATACCAGTTGGGTTTTCACTTTATCACCAAAAACGCCACATCTCACTTGGCGCTATGATCACCGCATTTCTGTGCATTTCGATCTTTACGTATAGTCAGAGCTTCGTTCTCGCATTCGCCGTTGCGTTGCTAACGATTGGCCTGTGGACGTTTATGAAGCGGGCACTTTATATTGTATGTGCGTTCTCCTTACTCTTGTTTTTCCTGGCCTACCCGTGGCTTATCCCATGGATATACGAAAACCGAATGGGCATCCTTGATTATCATGCCGGTAATTTCAGTCCATTACAAAGACTACAGATTTGGAATGTCACGGCATTACTGGCACAGGAAAGCCCGTATTTAGGATACGGGATCAACACATTCCGCACGCAGGAAATGCCATTTGAATTCGTAAAAAAAGATATTGTTACATGGCTTCACCCTCATAACGGATTTGCCCAGGTTTGGTACGAATTCGGATTAATCGGCGTACTTCTTATCGGCGGGGCCATCAAATACCTTTACCGTATATGTAGACGCACTCCATCACAAGTTTCCCTGCCCTACCTTGTCGGGTTAAACAGCCTTATGACCATAATCGCAATTTCTTACGGATTGTGGCAAAGCTGGTGGATAGGGACGTTCTTTTTCTTTGCAATCATCTTTATCATCATCACCGCCCATATGCGGCATGCCCATACTCAGGATGACACAACTTTACCGTCATCGCCGTAAAGTTCTTCGGCGCGTGTTTCAAATGCCGCGACCATTCGGCGCACTGCTTCGTTAAAAAACACGCCCATTAATTTCTGAAAAATCTGGTTTTTAAATTCAAAATCGACATAGAAATCAATTGTACAGCTCCCATCATCCTCACGGATAAATTTCCATTCGTTCGACAAATATCGCATCGGACCGTCCAGATAATCAACACGTATGGAGTCCGGATGGTCCAGCTTCACACGCGACGAAAATTTTTCCCGAACCATTTTGTACCCGATGATCAAATCGGCCTCAATCACATCACCATCACGTTTTGTAATACGACTTGCGATGCACCACGGCAGGAATTCGGGATACCTGTCGACTTCCGACACAAGGGTAAAAAGCTGCTCCGGCGAGTATGGCAAATGTCGTTTTTCGGCGTGGGTTGGCATCTTTTAAGGATAATCGAGAATATTATGTTATGCAGGCCTTTATAGCGTTTTTTCGAAAACTTTACACCGTTGACTTCATAAAAAATTCAACTACAAATAACACACAGATAATTTGTGAATATAACACAAAAGAAAACAGGGAAAATCATGATTACAAAAAACCTCCACGCATTCAAACGCGCCGCCATGCGCAGAATCCTTCCGCCGGTTACCATGACGGACGTACAAAATACAGAAATGGATTTTACCAGCAAAGACATCAAGCAGATCAGAAACGCATTAAAGGCCGCGTGGGACGCATATCAGGACGGCAGCACATATGAGAAAGTCACAATTGCATTTGACGGAAAACTCGCGGAACGTGCCAGCC
>JAUICS010000059.1 GCA_030427765.1 Alphaproteobacteria bacterium | reverse complement strand
TGATACCTTCCAAGCCTGAACCCAAATCCAAATTAGATAATCTTTCTACTGCTGAACTAAAAATACTTGTCAGATCGGTACCAAAATAATTTGCAGCAACTGCACCAATTGCAAGCGCCGCACCTGTTAACAAGACACCTTGGAATGACGTTAGAAAGCTTCCTATGCGTGAAGTTACATTTGAAAGGGTACTAGTTATTGCACTACCTAGTCTTAATACAGCCCCTATTCCAAAAGCAGCTAACACACCTGCTATCCCATACTCAGCAAAACTCGCCTCACCAGAAGCAAGCCTCCCAAAAGCCTGGGTCAAAAAGCCATTTTCGCCTAAACCAATTGTTTCTAAAATATTGCCTGCTGTCTCCGCCGGACTTGTCATGTTACACCTCTGTTATTACTTAGCCCTATATTAGACATAAAAAGTTAACAAAACAAAAATGTCTGGTTTATTGTTAAATATCAGGTGACTAAGCATAGTAGATTTCGAATGGACTAACTTAAGCTGGCGTGCCTAAAGTCAGAGTCCCAACAGTCGCAGACTGACCACCAATCCGCGTATAGTCTGTACCAGTATCTGGTGCACGCCATTTAGGTAGCTGCAAACCCTCTGTATCGGCATCAATATCACTACGTTGAATCGCGGTCAGAAGATTTGGCGCAGTCGGTAAAACGGCAATATCACGACCCGCACCGGTTGTACGGAATTCATTATATTCGCGTAAGAACTGGTTTAAACCGTCTGTTGTTGGGTTGGCCATTACCTCATGTAACCTTTCAAGCATCCCTCTCGCAGGCTGACCAGCCCCCGCCAATGACGTTTCCAAACTGTCTAATGGATGCGTTTGTTGGCCATTAATAAGGTCACTAAGACCTGGCACAAACTGTGCAATAAATTGTGCGATCTGAGGAAAAAAATTAGTCAACACCGCTCCGCCTATCCCTACAATTGGACTGCCTGTAAATAATCCAGCTGCAATCCCGACTATCGCGGGTAATATAAGACTTTGAAGATTAAAATCACTTGTTGCTGGTCCTGACATTTCACACCTCTATTTAAAATCTATAACCCCATAATAGTAAAAATTAATTAACAAACACAAAAAGAATGGATTTGTTGTTTAATAACAGACAATTAAACAGATACAGAAAAGCAAAAAATCAGGTGGATTTTTTCCATTTCGGGCCGGATGGCGTGTCCTCAATCACGATATTATTGGCGGCAAGCTCATCACGGATTTCATCCGCACGGGCAAAGTTTTTGTCCTTGCGCGCCTGCTGACGCTCCTCTAGCAACCGATCAATTGCATCGGCATCAATGGTATCGCACGCCTGCCCATAACCCAGCCACGCGGCAGGGTCATTCTGGCAAAGGCCAATCAGGTTGAGGGCATTTATAAAATCAGTTTTGGCTTCCGCCGTCTTGGTTTTTGTAAGCTGCCCCGCCAGATCATTAAGTTCGGCAAGCGCAAGCGGTGAATTCAAGTCATCTAGCAAGGCATTCAGGAAACCTTCAGGCATTGCGCGTCCGTCAATTACATCAACATCGCAATTGTCAAAAAGTGCCTGGTAAAAACGATCAAGCTGCGCCTTTGATTGCTTTAACGCATTCTGCGTCCAATTCAGCGGCTGGCGATAATGCGCGGACATAAGGGTAAAGCGAATGGTTTCACCCTGCACGCCCTCATCCAGCAAATTATGAACAAGCGTCACATTACCGAGGGATTTTGACATTTTCTCACCCTCAACGGTCACAAATCCGTTATGGACCCAGTATTTTGCAAATCGCGTTACGTCGTTTTTATCGTCACCGTCTACGAGCGGGAGTGAGCAGCAGCTTTGTGCAACTTCGTTTTCATGATGCGGGAATTTCAAATCTGCGCCGCCGCCATGAATGTCGAATGGCAGGCCAAGTCGAGCCTCACTCATCGCCGAACATTCAATATGCCATCCTGGGCGGCCAAAACCCCACGGGCTATCCCATCCCGGTTCATCATCGTGACTTGGCTTCCATAGCACAAAATCACATGCATCTTCTTTGTACGGTGCAACCTCAACACGGGCACCAGCGATTTGTTCATCTTTACTACGGCCTGACAAACGTCCGTACGCCTCAAACGAATTGACGCGGAACAGTACGTGTCCATCGCGTGCGTATGCGTGTCCGTTATCGATAAGCCGCTTAATAATATCCAGCATCTGCGGAATGTGTTCCGTCGCGCGCGGTTGATCATCCGGCAACCCAACGCCCAATGCGGCCATATCACTGTTGTAAATATCCGTATACTTGCGCGTGATCGTGGATATATCCTCACCCGTTTCACGCGCGGCCTTGATAATCTTGTCTTCAATGTCCGTGATGTTGGATACGTACGTGACCTTTGGATAAATCTGTTTCAGTACCCGCGATAAAATATCAAAAACCACCGCCATACGTGCATTTCCGATATGCGCGTAGTTATATACGGTCGGTCCGCACGCGTATAGACGCACATGATTTTCGTCGATCGGACTAAATTCTTGCTTTTTATACGCTAATGTGTTGTATATGCGAAGTTTGGACATCATTAACCAAGGTTTTTTTATTTAAAAACGTTCTATATTGATTTTTTGCCAATGACAATGGTCACCATGGGCAAAATTGACCATAACAGAACGTAAACATCTAAAGTTGGACACGTCAATGACTGCAAATTCTGTTTCAAAATTTCCTGCAATACAAAAACCATCTCGTGAAGAGGCGCGTGAGGCCGTACGTACATTATTACGCTGGGCCGGTGAAAACCCGGAACGTGAAGGCCTGATCGAAACGCCGGAACGTGTTGTAAAATCATTTGAGGAACATTTCGCGGGTTACGAAATGGACCCTGTGGCGGAACTTACAAAAGTGTTTGAAGATATTGAAGGATACGACGATATCATCCTTCTACGCGGCATACGTTTCCATTCCTACTGCGAACACCACATTCATCCGATTGTTGGAAAGGCCACAGTAGCGTACTGGCCAGACAAGAAAATCGTGGGTATCAGCAAACTGGCACGCGTTGTCGATATTTTCGCAAAACGTATGGTTAGTCAGGAAGTGATGACCCAAAACATCATCAACACATTGCAAGATGCCCTGCAACCGCGCGGCAGTGCCGTTCAAATCGAAGCCGTCCATTTCTGCATGAGTTCACGCGGGGTTGAAAAAGAAGATGTTGCAACAATTACAAACGGATTTAGTGGCATATTCAAAGATGATGCGGCGGCACAGCGCCGTTTTCTGGATTTAGCGAAATAGAAAAAAGATTACGCGCCAAGAAGCTCGCTTGACTCATTCTGCGTATGAAGGAATGGTGATTTCTTTGCGACTTTGAGCAAACGTTCTTTATTGAACGGTTTTTTCAGGAAACTTTGCGCCCCCAATCGGCAGGCGGATATCACGTTTTCACGGATCGTATCTACACTCATCATGATGATGAACGCCTTCTTATCCGCGGCTTTAATAGCTTTCAATGTTTGATGTCCTGTCAAACCCGGCAGATGAATGTCCAGGAAGACCG
This sequence comes from Alphaproteobacteria bacterium, assembly GCA_030427765.1. Lineage (GTDB taxonomy): Bacteria > Pseudomonadota > Alphaproteobacteria > Micavibrionales > Micavibrionaceae > JAUICS01. Next base: position 3,858 of record JAUICS010000059.1, on the reverse strand, counting down.
TATCCGGTGCATATTCGATGTAATACTTAATGCCTTCTTCCCCGTTACGGGCGTGAATGACCTCAAAATCCTTATTCAGCAAATTTGATGTATACGCCGCCGTAAACCGGTCATCCTCAACAATCATTACACGCGGCTCAAACCGCTTCGAACGACGAAGTCCAATACTGGACACTTTGTTGTAATCGGCAAGCTCCATGTACGCTTCCATACGCTTCGCGCTTAAAATCTTCTGATCCGCAATTTTCATGTAATTGTGGTATTCATCGGACATAACACTATAACGACATTTTGCGAATGGCAGTTTTTCGCTCATTTCCTTATATAGGTGGTGAACTTTCTTGTTTTGCTCTTCCGTTTTGATTTTGAAGAAAATCATGATGTCATTGTCACTGAAACGATAAAGTGCGCCGGCACCAATGCCTTCTGCTGCTTCCTGAATACGTTTAAACAGGGACTCTGATTGTTTCTTATGTTTGGACAAAACATCCGGGATCGATTGCAGTTGATCCATCAGGTTTCCATGCTCAAGCTGTCTAGACAAACCAAAGTACAGAGATACCCATCCTTGCAAGTCTTTGTTAATCGACTCGAGGAATTTTATATAGTCATATTCTGGGCTGTTATCGACAGATTTCAACTAAACCCCACATTCAAAATTTGTTAACCCTAATAAAGACAATTTTTTCATAATTTTAGTATGAACTTGTTAATATTTTATTTAAAAAAGCGGCTTATGTAGGCTAAAGTTTACCGTCCTACGACTAGAAAGAAAAAGAAATAGATGAAGGTTGCACCCGTATGAGTATACGGCTACTAAAATTAAATATACATGATTCTGGGATATTATGAATACAAAAATTGACGAAACCGGTGACTTCAAACCCGCATTCAATGATGGCGGATTAATCGCAGCCATCGCCGTAGATCACGTTACAAAAGAGGTTTATATGATGGCCTGGATGAACAAAGATGCACTTATCAAAACCATAGAAACAGGTATCGTTCATTACTGGAGCCGGTCACGCCAGAAACTCTGGAAAAAGGGTGAAACCAGCGGCAATGTACAACACGTCAAGTCCATCAAGGTCGATTGTGATCAGGACGCATTACTTATTGAAATTGAGCAAGTTGGCGGCGGTGCATGTCACACGGGCCGTAAAACATGTTTTTACCGCGAACTGGATATAACGACCAAAAAACTGAAATTTTCCTGACATATTGCAGAAAGCGGCATTTCGCCGTAGTGTTCATGTGTATTTCTAACCGATAGGATTGTGTACCAGAATGTCGTCATCATCTTCACCAAAACCCCTTATATCGCATTCCTGCGATGCCCTGAACGGCCACGTAAAAGTGCCCGGTGATAAATCCATTTCCCATCGGTCATTGATGTTCGGTGCCATGGCCACGGATGAAACAATCATTACAGGACTGCTGGAGGGCGAAGATGTTATCAATACGGCAACCGCCCTCAACCAGCTTGGCGCGAAGGTTTATAAGGCCGACAACGGGTTATGGCATGCCTATGGTCTAGGCGTTGGCGCCCTAGAATCCCCGACCGAGCCGATTGATATGGGGAATAGTGGTACATCAACGCGCCTCCTAATTGGGTTATGTGCGGGGTCGGACGTAACGGCGTTTTTTACAGGCGACAAATCCCTTACCAAACGACCGATGGCAAGGATTATGGGGCCATTGCAGGAGATGGGCGCGACGTTTATGGCCCGTAATGATAACTTACTGCCGCTGGGCGTAAAAGGAACGAATGAAGGTTTGGGTATCACCTACAAACTTCCTGTTGCATCGGCGCAGGTAAAATCCGCGATTATGCTTGCCGGTTTAACGGCGAAGGGCAATACCACAGTCATTGAGGAACTTGGGACACGTGACCATACCGAAAACCTGCTTAACCACTTTGGTGCCAATGTGACTACCACGCAAGATGACAATGGTCATTTCGCCGTAACTGTCGAACCGTTTCCGGTATTAAAAGGCTGTGCCATCCATATTCCTGCGGACCCTAGTTCCGCCGCATTCCCGATCGTTGCCGCATTAATTCATCCGGGATCAACGTTAAAATTGCCGAATATCGGGATTAACGAGCGCCGTACGGGTCTGTTTAACACACTGGTAGAAATGGGCGCAAACATTGAATTCAACAATAAACGTATTGAGGCCGGTGAACCCATCGCCGATCTGGTTGTAACGTGCACATCACCTTTGAAGGGTATTGATGTGCCGCCGGAGCGTAACCCGAGTATGATTGACGAATTCCCGATTTTGGCGGTGGCCGCATCCTGCGCAGAGGGAACAACACGTATGTTTGATTTAAAAGAACTGCGCGTTAAAGAAAGTGACCGCCTGACATTAATGGCCGACGGTTTAAAAAAATGCGGCGTAAATGTTGAGGTAAATGGTGACGATTTAATCGTGCACGGAAACGGTAAACCGCCAAAAGGCGGGGCCTTCATTGAATGTGCACTGGATCACCGTATTGCGATGAGCTTCCTTATACTCGGCACAGTATCCGATGAGCCGATTGAAATTGATGACGGATCGCCAATCGCCACAAGCTTCCCCGGCTTTGTAGACATTATGAATGACATTGGATGCAAAATTCGTGACAAAGAAGAGCAGGAAAATGACAACCAAAACGTTACAGGTATCGCCCTTGCCTGATCCAAAGTTGCCTGATCCTATTGTCATTGCGATCGACGGACCGGCCGCAAGCGGTAAGGGAACACTGGCAAAACATCTAGCCAAGGAATTATCGTTCGCCCACATGGACACCGGCGCACTGTATCGCCTGATTGCCCTAAAAATCCTCGAACATAACATCCGGCCACATCAGGAAGATGACATTGTGCGTATCGCCGAAACGGTGAAAGAGCATTTTAGCGTATCGGACCTCGATAATCCCAAAATACGCACTGATGATGTAGGCTCCACCGCATCGAAAATCGCTGGTATTCCAAAATTGAGACAATTGCTTTTGGATCTGCAGCGTGATTTTTCAACCGGCCATTACAATCCCGAGGCACAAGGCGTTGTTATGGACGGGCGCGATATCGGTACCGTTATTTGTCCGTCTGCCACCATTAAATTTTTTGTGACTGCAGACGTTAATACACGTGCGCGGCGACGGTTCGATGAATTAAGTGCCAAAGGTATTTCGGTGAACTTTGACGATGTCCTTGCCGACATGACGGCACGGGATGAGCGCGATTCAAACCGTGCGCAAGCGCCGATGAAGCCCGCAGATGATGCTGTTATCATCGACACAACCATACTATCCGCCGAAAATGTTATAAAAACAGCAATGTTCCATATCGCCCCCCACCTAAAAAATATGGCCTAAACCCTTGACAAAACAGGGGCAAACACTCTAAAAAGCTCCATCACCTTTAATTTTCGTAAACTTTTGGAAAATACTGGTGAAATATATTTTGAAAGGAAAACTACATGGCACATGTTGCTGCGAACCTTCTAGATAGAGAAGGTTCAGATGAATTTGCTTCATTATTGGAAGCATCACTAAAAAATACTAACGATTTTGAGGGGACAGTTGTTAAAGGCGTCGTAATTAACATTCTTAAGGACGAAGCCCTTATCGATGTTGGCTTAAAATCAGAAGGGCGCGTTCCACTTCGTGAATTCGCAATGCCCGGAGAAGACCCAGAGGTAAAGGTTGGCGATCAAATTGACGTTTACATCGAACAAGTTGAAGACAGACACGGAGAGGCGGTATTAAGCCGTGAAAAAGCTCGCCGTGAGGAAGCCTGGATCGAACTTGAGAAAGCTTGTGAGAAAGGTGAAAAAGTAAATGGTGTTATCTTTGGCCGCGTCAAAGGTGGA
>JAUICS010000058.1 GCA_030427765.1 Alphaproteobacteria bacterium | reverse complement strand
ATCTCGGGGAGGGGGTAACGATGATAAACAGCTATCACTGCTCCCGATACAACACCCAGACAAAACGCCTTACGACCGAGATGTTCGAGGATGTTGTTGATATGTGTGCGGGTTATATATCTTGAAGAGATAAAACTGGTTTTGCGCTCTGCGGATGAACCTCGGCCATCACCCCTGCCGTCTTTTCGCAAACATTTTCACTGACACGGCCAAGTATTTCCGGAATATTCTTGCCGTCCGCACCCAGATACGGGCCTTTAATGAAACGGTGGAAAACAGCTAGAAATAGCATAGTCATGCAACCTGTTGCATTTATTAGGGCAGACGTCGTTACAATCATTTCACCGGAATGAAATACCGCCCAATAGGCCGTAACACTGGACGCATAAACCCACAAGCACGATGTGATGATCGACAAATCCTCAACACGGGATCGTGCCATAAACAATCTGTAGATTTGCGGAATATAACTGACAATTGAACATATGGAGCCGATTGTCAAAAGAAGGGTAAGAACATCACTCTGCATCTTGCCCTCCGTAGAATTCACGTCCGTTTAACTTTTTCGCAAATCCGATGTCTCTAACATCGAATGTATACATACAATACTTTATGGATTTCATCATTGTCTTGCTCCCAACCGAGTTACGCAATGATTTGATAATTTCATATAAATTATGAAAAAGCATTTAAGTTTACATAAAATTTTATATAATTAGTTACACTCGCTCGCATGCCCCATGTTATAAAGGGTGTCCCATGTGTAGATTCCGGTTCGATGACCGTCGTCGAAAATGATGCGGACGGCGTAGTTACCGACCGGCTGTATTTCCAAAATGGATACGTTTTCCTTACCTGTGACGGTGATTTTTTCGGATGGGTGATGGCCCTGCACCTCCGCCGACGGGCTTTCGACCCGCAAATATTCCGCCGTGATAGAAACCACTTCATCATTATTAAATGTGACGTGAAGCACGCGCTCAACACGTTTATAGCGTATCTCGGTCGGCCATGGTTTGTTGTCAGTAATCTTTTCAGGCTGCATACTGTTCGTCTTCCTTATCCGTCATCCGGCCTGTCATCTTGAGCGAAATGCACAAAGTGACGTAGTCGAAAGATCTCAAATCAACTGACCCCTCGACTACGCTCGAGATGACATTAAGCCTTCTTTTTCTTTTCGGAGTCTTTGATTTCGCGCGCTTCATCTACCAGCATAATCGGAATGCCGTCACGCACGGGATATGCCAATCCGGCCTGGTCAGAAATCAATTCCTGCGCCGCCTTATCATACCGAAGCGGCACTTTTGTTAGGGGACATACAAGAATTTCCAGTAATTTCGGGTCTACTTCTGTCATAATCTCTCATCTCAACTTGACAAACGCCCACAAATCGGGCGAATTTGCGGGTAGTTTAAAACAAATTTTGCCCCCGCTGCAATATAGAATAAGGGTTATGTTATGCACGAATATAGAACACACACTTGCGCCGAGCTACGTAAAGACAATGTTGACGAGACGGTAAAACTGTCCGGATGGATACATCGCCGCCGTGACCACGGGGGTGTAATGTTCATTGATTTGCGCGATACATATGGTTTGACACAGGTTGTGGTGGATGAACATTCCCCATTAAAAGATGAGGTGGAGAAGTGGCGTCCGGAGTCAGTGATTACCGTTGTTGGAAAGGTTCGTGCCCGTTCCGCAGAGACGGTAAATGCGAAACTGCCGACCGGTGAGATCGAGGTTTATATTGATGAGGCGATCGTGCAATCCGCCGCAAAGGTTCTGCCGTTTCAGGTGGCGGAAGATGACGGTGCAGGCGAAGACCACCGCCTGACATACCGTTATCTGGATTTACGCCGTGAAAAGATGCAGAACAATATCCGTCTGCGTAACGATGTAATCGCCCATATCCGCAAGAAAATGTGGGATCAGGGTTTTCAGGAATTCCAGACACCGATCCTGACGGCAAGCAGCCCAGAGGGGGCACGCGACTTTTTGGTCCCCGCACGTCTGCACCCCGGAAAATTTTATGCCCTGCCGCAGGCACCGCAGCAGTTTAAGCAGCTTCTGATGATGTCCGGTTTTGACCGTTACTTCCAGATCGCGCCGTGTTTCCGTGATGAGGACAGCCGCGCCGACCGTTCACCGGGTGAGTTCTACCAGCTTGATATGGAGATGAGCTTCGTCACACAAGAAGATGTGTTTAATGTGATTGAACCCGTTATGACAGATGTGTTCGAAACATTCGGCAGCGGCCGTAAAATTGCCGAAACGCCGTTCCCGCGCATTCCTTACAAGGAAGCCATGTTAAAATACGGGTCCGACAAACCGGATTTGCGTAACCCACTAACCATCGTTGATGTAACGGACGTGTTCAAACGCGACGATGTGGAATTCAAGGCCTTCAAAAACGTGATTGCGAATGGCGGTGTTGTCCGCGCCATCAAGGCACCATCCGTTGGCGATAAGCCACGTAGTTTCTTTGACAAGCTAAATGACTGGGCGCGCGGTGAAGGTGCGCCGGGCCTTGGTTACATTTTGTTTGAAGGCACAGAAGGAAAAGGCCCGATTGCGAAATTCGTGCCGGAAGGGGCGCAAACCGCCCTACGTGAGGTCGCAGACCTAAATGACGGTGATGCGATCTTCTTCATCTGTGATAAGGAGGCAAAGGCCGCGCCATTCGCCGGATTGGCCCGTGATAAAATCTGTGACGACATGGGCATCCGTGAAGAAGGCGTATTCAAATTCTGCTGGATCGTTGATTTTCCGATGTACGAATATGATGAGAAACTCGGCAAGATCGACTTCTCCCACAACCCGTTTTCCATGCCGCAAGGCGGGCTTGAGGCGCTTGAAACACAGGACCCGCTCGACATCCTTGCATGGCAGTATGACATTGTCTGTAACGGGGTGGAGCTTTCCAGTGGCGCCATCCGGAACCACAAACCGGACATCATGGAAAAGGCATTCGATATTGTCGGGTATGACAAATCCGTACTGGAAGACCGTTTCGGCGGTATGCTGTCCGCCATGCGTTACGGCGCACCGCCACATGGCGGTATCGCACCGGGTATTGACCGTATTGTGATGTTGCTGGCGGATGAACCGAATATTCGTGAGGTTATCGTCTTCCCGATGAACGGTTCCGCCGAAGACCTGATGATGGGTGCACCGTGTGAGGCCGACCCTAACCACCTCAAGGAACTGCACATCAAGCTGAACCTTCCAAAGCCAAAAATCGAAGAGGCCGAAGGGGAGAAGAAACGGGCTTAGGGGATGAGTAAAGAGCTAGAAGACATTCTCTTGCTTCTTTATGAGGTAGTTAAGAAGAAAGGCGCAACTCCAAATTGTGTTTATTTTCAATTAAACCCTGGACAACCTGAGTTCAATCAAATCGAGCAGGAGTTAGATATAGGTTTCGGAGATATTCAAAGAATTGTAAAAAATGCCATTGCTGAAGGATATTTATGTCATTCATCAAAAGATCAAAATTGTTCCAAAATGTTTACAGAAAAAGGACTGCAATTTGTTGAAAAAGCTAGTAAGAAGAAAAATCGAACACATTTGAAAAAGGCTTCCGACTGGATTGAGGAGCATAATGGTTTATCAACTCTTTATGCTGCAATTGTAGGTACTCTTAGCTTCATTATAGCTCTAGCTGCTTTATTTAAAACGCCTTAATGTTTGTCTTGTAAGCAGTAACAATTCCGTGACATTCTTTTTTATTTAACCATGACGATGAAACAACCACTTTGTATTGTTCCCCGCATTGATTATCATACTTATAGTTAACTCTATTATCAAAAGGCTGTACGGAAACTGATGTTGGATTAGATATGATTTCTTCTAATAATATGGGTGAATATATGTGGCCTTTACCTTGGTAGTTCAAAATTTGAAGATAATAATTTTCTTGATAATGGTGAGTAAACTTCAAAAACCTTTCATTCACAGTTTCATAAGTTGGTTTGTATAACACTTAATTGTCCTCAATGTAGTTATATATCTTATCTTACCATATTCCGCACCCGTGAAAGAAACCTTAGAACGTCACAGCATAACCGCTGATATTTATGGATTGCTTCGCCGTTCCTCCTCGCAATGACAGCGACAAAAAAGCCCTGAACGGGGTTAACCGTTCAGGGTCACACGAGGAAAAAATATAATTTTAAAGTCCTAGGGCAACTTCGGCGGAGAGTTTTGCCACTTCGCCGGTCCAGCTGCTATGTGACGGGGCGTGGTTTTTCTCAACCCAGACAATGCCGCCCGTATCACTTGAAATTTGTGTTTTATAAACCTTACCGAACATCTGGCGCAAGTTTTCACCCATACTGATACCGTACAAACGGCGGTGGCGGATTTTATCCTCCTGCGGCACCACATCGATATTCACATCTGCGGTATGAGCCAGAATGATACCCTGATTAATGTCCAGTTTCTCGCCGGGTTGCAGACGGATGGCTTCCACCGCGCCCTGCCCCTGGATATACAAATGTGCGTCCTGCTCATCAGGGATAAGGCTTGGTTCCTTCAGTTCCACCGCGATGACTTCATGGTCCTCAATACTGCCCCACCGGTCATGGCGCACGCCTTTTTCAATGGAGAAGTCCAGCTTGGTTGTAGAGGCCACACACGCACCTTTCCGTACCAAAATCTTGTTATGGTGACGCATGTCAAAACCGACAAAGCTGCTGTGTAAACTCGGCACAAGCTGTAACCGTACATCGTCCTGAGAAGAATTCGTAAATGCGGAGGTTACAATCTGGCGCGACTGTGCGCCGAACATCATTTCTTTGAGGTTTCCTTTCTGGCCAAAACCCCATACTGATTTCGTAGTGATCCGGCTGTCCTTAATAGGCACGGTATTCGGCTCATAGACGATTAAAGTCCCCTCGGGCTGGAGTGTAAAATTAAGCTCTGTTGCTGATTGAAATTCGCCTGATACATCTGATACATCGGCGCCATGAATTGGCGTCGGGGCCATACCGAAACCTACCTTTCTGTTCACGAAGAAGGGTTTGCCCTGTTTTGGACATCCACTCCTAAATTATTGTTATCGTTGTAATAATTGGACACGATTTTCAGTAACATGTCAATATTGATTCTATGCTGGGGCGCAATAAAGAACAGCTTATTATTCTAATTAGGTAATTTTATACCGGGATCCCAGCCCGCAAGATCAAAACACGCATCACCGGATTGTCCGGAATTCGCTGGTGTCGGTTCATCACCGTGTCGTTCCGCACTCTGGTTAAGGGAATTGTCTTTGAGTATTTGACCGGAGCGCAGACTGGCCTTGCGAAGTGCCTGACTGGTGCCGCAATGACGGTCAAATTCTTCGGCAAGTTTTAATGCTTCCGCATGCCCATCGGGCATATCATGGGCACGGTCCAGATGGTGCTGGATACGTTCCGCCGTGCGTTCCATTTCCACTTCGTTCTCGTAATCACTTTCGGGGTCATTCAGGCCGCGTTTGGCCGCGCGGTTCAATAGGTCTCTGATAATAGAAAGACTGCGTTCGGTCTGGACAATCGGACGAAACCTGTCAACAAATGCCTCTACAAGGCTTCCTTTGGCGAAACCGTCACTCATACATGTACCCTGATCTTTTTTTATTTGATTGCGGATAATGCATCAGAAAAAACGCATGTGTTCAACGCACGGAGGGTAAAAAGCTCCACACAAGCGAAAATCAACGGCGAAAATCAACGGCGAAAATCAACGGCGAAAATCAACGCTCAAAAAGCAGTTATTAGGCGACGGCTTTTTGATCGGCCGAACCGCCGTTTTCATCATTAATGTAGCTAAGCGCATCCATGAACTGATCACCGGCCGTTTGCCATGTGTAATGTTCTTTCACATGATTAAAACGCTCTTCCGGTGTTCCGCATTCAAGGGCCTTATAAGCCGCGGTGGACAGGTCTTCATCAATACATCCAAGGAACGGTTCAACGATAATGTCCTGCGGGCCCATGATCGGATATGCCGCCACGGGTACACCGCATGCCAGCGCCTCAATTAGCACGATACCAAATGTATCTGTCATGGACGGAAATGCGAAAACGTCACTGGCGCGGTAATGATCGGCTAGTTCCTTACCAATCTTTTTCCCAACGAAATGGGCATCAGGGTATTTCCGTTTCAGGTATTTCATACTCGGCCCATCACCGACGATCACCTTGCTGCCTTCCCATTTCATATCGAGAAATGCCTCAAGATTCTTTTCAATCGCCACGCGCCCGACATAGGTTGCAACGGGGCCTTTAAATTGTTTTTTCACCTGAAGCTCATCTTCATTTTGCGGAGGATGAAAAATCTCCAGATTTACACCGCGTGTCAAACGTTTCATTGGCGCGGTAAACCCTTTCGATACCAAATCATCCTGCAATGTCTGCGTCGCCGTAAAAACGGCGTGGGATGCATTGTGGAATTTGCGAAGTGTATTAACGGCCGTATCATGCACGAACCCGTACATAAACGGCAGAACCTTCCCGATACGTTTCGCCACGTAGTCGGGGAAGTGCGTGTGGTATGACGTTGTAAACGGAATCTTGCGTTTCACACAAATATTGCGCGCGGCCCAGCCAAGCGGCCCTTCTGTTGCCACATGAATACGGTCCGGTCCAAATTCCCCGATGATCTTTTTAATACGCCCGGCGGGCATTATGGCGAGTTTAATTTCGGCATAGCCCGGTGTAGGGACAGTTACAGGGAAATCGGCAGGGCCGATGATTTTAATTGTGATACCGCGCGTTTCGAGTTCATCACGCAAATGTTCATATGTCCGGACAACACCGTTCACCTGCGGATACCACGCATCACTAACAATAAGAATTTTCATGGATTATTACTGGATATAATTATAGTTCATAAAAAGGTATAGTTTTTGCATACACATTTAAATGAATTACATTGTCTTTTCAGGCAAGGCAATCATTTAAATACTAAAGTTACAGAGAATCAGGGCGTTTATCAATGTTACAGAACCGGAAAGGATTAAAAAAACTGTGCCTATTATGCATATGTATAGGTGCGGCGGTCCTTTTGCATACATATCGTGCCTCTGCACAGGACTATGAATATCCGCTGGATTGCGCCGGTTTATATGATGCAGTGGTAAAATTACGCCAGCCCGATTTTGAACTGCCTGCCTATTGGCGGAAGATTGAGGGTGAGCCCGGTCTGGACCATTTCCACACCCTGACGCATGCCATTTCCGGCGGGGATGTTCTGGCCGCGGGGGTCAGCACGACCGAGGAACGTTCGACACATGATACATTGATGATTCTGTTTGATGAGAAGGGTGAGGCACAATGGATTAAGCGCGAAGACGGCGAAGATGACGAAACCATAAAGGACATTATCTCTTATAACGGGCAATACATCGCCATCGGTGAAATTCAGGAAGAGAAGAAAAAGCATAAAGGCCTGCGTATCGGG
>JAUICS010000057.1 GCA_030427765.1 Alphaproteobacteria bacterium | reverse complement strand
GCATCTTCAGAATTTGGATATTGAGGGGAAAGAGGTTCTTACAATTGATGGTATACGCCTGAATATGCCGCAAGGATGGCTCCTTATTCGTGCCTCAAACACACAAAACGCAATCAGCCTGCGTATGGAGGCCACAAGCGAGGACTCCCTAAACGACCTCAAAAAACTGGCCCGTGAAAGCCTGCAGAAAAACGACATCGACACATCTGAAATAGAATAAGGGCATAAGCATTATGATTAACGCAAAAATTCTTGAGCTGTTTGCATCACGCATTTGTCACGATTTGATAAGCCCGATCGGTGCCATCAACAATGGTTTGGAATTTATGCGCGAAATGGGGGCGGATGCCGCCGATGATGCCGTTGACCTTATAGCACACAGCGCAAACCAGGCGACAACAAAACTGGAAACATTCCGCGCATTATACGGCGCGGGCTCCACACGTCAGGATTTATCACAAAAAGATATTTACGAAACCTTTTCAAAACTTATCGCTCTGGACGGAAAGGTAACGCAGGAGTGGGACCCGATGACACCGCTTCATGATGACCCGTCACGCGGCCTTATGAAAGTCGTACTTGGCGCAATGGTACTTGCACTGGACTGCCTACCGCGCGGCGGCACTGTATCCGTAAAGGCTGAAAATGGAGCCGTTATTGTTTCCGCCGAAAGTGAGAATTGCCAAATGCGGGATGACTTCGTCCCCGTATTAAAAGGCGACATAAACTTTGAAACGCTGGAGCCAAAAACCGTTCCGGCGGCTATCATTTACTACTTCTGTGAACACTACGGTTTTTCAATGGATATTGACCCATCCCAAAATAACAGTATTATTTTTAAAGTGCGCTGATTTCTGTCTGGCGCTTACTGTCCGCTTTTTTAACCAACCTTATACTTTTATAACGCCTCTTTTTATTGGCATACGTAAGTATTTCAATTTATACCATTTGGGCCTAATTTGTTTTTAAATTAGAATCAGGTGAGTTGATAAGAGGATGTTAACATCTTTTTATTATTGTTATGTGATAATTTATAACACAAAAGCGATAACCAAAACGTTCTGGAGCCGCCACCATGGATGACCTAATTGCTGAATTCCTGACCGAAACAAACGAAAGTCTTGCCGAACTTGATAATGATTTGGTGATGCTCGAACAAAATCCAAATGATAAAGACCTTTTATCGACGATCTTCCGAATTACACACACTATCAAAGGCACATGTGGCTTCCTTGACCTTCCGCGTCTGGAAAAACTGGCACACCATGCCGAAAATGTTCTAGGTCGTTTTCGTGACGGTGATCTTGAGGTCACACAGGAATACGTCACATTGATTTTTGAATCTCTTGACCGGTTAAAGTACATTCTTGGTGAAATTGAGGCCAATGGTAAAGAACCAGAAGGCGATGATGCCGACCTGATTGCAAAACTGGACAAAGCCTATGAAGGCGAAGCCATTCAAGGCACGACAGAATCCGCAAATAACGCAGCAACGACCTCAGACGATGACGATAGTGCCGCCGAAGAAATTGAAGACGCAGTCTTTTCAGCTGACATAGATGTAGCCGCACCAGCAGAGACAGCGCCGCAAGCTCAAGATACGGAAACCCTTACGGCCCGTGAATCACAAGTAGCCAACCAGACATTGCGTGTGAATGTCGGTGTTCTGGAGAACCTGATGACAATGGTGAGTGAGCTGGTACTTACACGTAATCAATTATTGCAGATATTGCGTCATCAGAAAGAAAGTGAATTCTCCGGCCCGCTTCAACGATTGAATCAAGTTGTGTCCGAATTGCAGGACGGCGTGATGAAAACACGAATGCAGCCGATTGGAAACGCATGGGCAAAATTGCCGCGTATCGTTCGCGATATTGCATTAGAACTTGGCAAGAAAATTGATCTGCAAATGCACGGCAAGGATACCGAACTGGACCGCCAGGTTCTGGAAATGATCAAAGACCCACTCACACACATGGTGCGCAACTCGGCTGACCACGGCCTTGAAATACCTCAAGATCGTGTAAAAGCGGGTAAGGCCGAAACCGGCCGCATCCGTCTGAATGCCTATCATGAAGGCGGTCATATTATCATTGAAATCAGTGACGATGGTAAAGGACTGGCCGTCGATAAAATCCGCGCCAAAATCCTTGAAAAGGGCTTAGCAACAGAAGATGAACTTGCCAGCCTAAGCACAAGCCAAATACAACACTTTATTTTCAAAGCCGGCTTCTCGACGGCGGAGCAAGTTACATCCGTTTCTGGACGCGGTGTTGGTATGGATGTTGTTCGTAACAACATAGAAAATATTGGCGGCTCAATTGAATTAAAATCTACGGAAGGAAAAGGAACCACGTTCCTTATTAAAATTCCGCTGACACTGGCCATCGTGTCCGCATTGATTGTTGAAACGGCCAAGGAACGTTTTGCCATTCCGCAGCTCGCGGTCCGCGAACTTGTTATGGCGTCTGAAAATGGCAAAAGCCGTATTGAGACCATCAAAGGCACGCCGGTATTTCGTTTACGTGACCAGTTATTGCCACTGGTTGATTTACGAAGCCTTCTTCGTCTAAATGATATTGAAGCCGCATCAGAATATGAAGGCGGTGATGGCGCAGCCATTGATGATGATGCAGATAAACCCAAAAAGCTGTCAGAAGATTCAAAGCAGATCAACAGTGATTACATTGTTGTAACGCAGGTTGGCGGGTATCAATTTGGTATCATTGTTGACCGTGTCTACGACACAGAAGAAATCGTTGTGAAACCGGTTGCAAGTATCTTGAAAAGCATTGATTTATTCTCCGGAAATACAATTCTTGGGGATGGATCGGTCATTATGATCCTTGACCCATCAGGAATTGCGAAAACAACCGGCGACGTTGAAACATCAGAAACACTTGATGATCAGGATGCAAAATCCAAAGTTGTGGATACAAGCAAGGAGAAAACATCATTGCTTCTGTTTGAAGCGGGCGATGATACACCGAAAGCCGTACCGCTTTCACTTGTCTCCCGTCTGGAAAACATTCACCCGAAAGATGTTGAAGGTTCGGATGGACAAATCGTAATACAGTACCGTGGACGTCTTATGCCGCTAGAACCATTTAACTCAAATGTCCGCATGAACGGTGACGAAGAAAAACCGGTATTGGTTTTTGCCAACGATGAAAAATCGATGGGTCTTATTGTCGACAACATCGTTGATATTGTTGAGGACGTAATCGATATCCAGCATAATTCCGGCCAATCCGGAATTATGGGTAGCTCCATCATTAACGGTAAGGCCACAGATATTATTGACGTTGGTTTCTTCGTAAAACAAGCCGATAAAGAATGGTTTATGCCGGATGAGCAGGAACCATTCAGCAAAGGCGGGGAGCATTCGGTTCGCAAAAATGTCTTGCTTGTAGATGACAGTCCGTTTTTCAGAAACATGTTAACGCCTTTACTGAATGTATCCGGATACAACGTTACGACCAAGTAAAGCGCCCGCGAAGCACTTGAAATGATTGAGGGCGGTAGCGAATTCGATGTGATCGTGAGTGATATTGAAATGCCGGATATGGATGGTTTCGAATTTGCCGAAAAAGTACGCCAGATCAATGAATTGAAAGACACACCGCTGGTTGCCTTAACGTCACATGCAACGCCGGAGGATATTAGCCGCGGTAAGACCGTTGGCTTCGAAGGATATGTTGCAAAATTCGATAAGGAAACTCTTTTGCATACGTTATCCGAAACCTTGGCGAAGAAAACAACCGGCTCTTCTGAAGCAGCTGAATAAACGAGTGGGGACAATATGACACAAGACACATTAGAAAGGCCCGAAGAAAAACAAGGCCGTACCGGACATCAAATAACAGAGAGCAACACGGATTACCTGACAATTAACTTGGCAGATCAGATGTTCGGTATTCCGGTCCTGCAGGTTCAGGATGTATTGGGCAGCCACGATGTTGCACACATCCCATTGGCCCCAGCCGAGGTTGCCGGCGCGCTTAACCTTCGTGGGCGTATTGTAACGGCGATTAATGTACGAAAAAGTCTCGGCCTTGCAGAACGGTCCACAAAAAAAACGACACAAATGAGTGTCGTTGTCGAACATGACAATGAACTCTATTCGTTGATTATCGACGAAGTTGGTGATGTTCTTAGCCTTGATTATAGCGACTATGAACAAACACCGGCCACACTTGACCCTGTGTGGAGGAACATATCAATGGGAATTTTCCGGTTGGAAAACAAACTTTTGGTTGTTTTGGATGTTCCAAAATTGCTTGATACTGTTAATGCTTAATTTAACATGATCAAATCTTAATATAACTAATCACGAAAGATATTTAGATTATGAAATCCTGCCTAGTTGTTGATGACAGCCGCGTTGTTCGAAAAGTAGCACGCCGTATTGCCGAAGAACTCGGTTTTTCTTGTGAAGAAGCAGAAGACGGAAACCAAGCATACGAAACATGTCAGAAATCTATGCCGGATGTCATTCTTTTGGATTGGAACATGCCGGTTATGAACGGTCTTGAATTCCTGGTAAAACTGCGCGCCATGGAAAACGGTGACACGCCAAAGGTTGTTTTCTGTACAACCGAAAACGGCATCGAACAAATCGAAAAAGCAATGAGTGCAGGGGCAAATGAATACATCATGAAGCCATTTGACAGCGAAATCATTGAAACTAAATTCATTCAAGTTGGTTTGATCGACTAACATAACTTTTTAAGACAGAGTTTTTCGCAAATATAATGTCATTAACGCCTGCCACCAATCCTATCAATGTCATGCTGGTCGATGATTCCGCAGTCATTCGCGGATTTATTGCACGTATTCTGGAACAGGACGAAGATATAAAGGTCGTCAGATCGGTCAGTAACGGAAAAATGGGCGTGGATACAATTAAGGCCACAGCGCCGGATGTGGTGTTACTGGATATTGAAATGCCTGTCATGGACGGTATTACCGCCCTGCCGCTTTTGTTAAAGGAATATCCATCCGCAAAAATCATTATCTGCTCGACATTAAGTTCACGAAATGCCGACATTTCGATCAAGGCGTTATCACTCGGTGCCGCCGATTGCATACTAAAGCCAAGTTCCGGCCGAGAGCTTGTTCAGAAACATGAATTCAAGCGTGATTTGATCAATCTTGTACGCAGTCTATCAGGTCGACCACCACGTTTTTTAACCGACGCGGCACCAGGCATTGATAAACCGGCAACATCAACGCAGCCAGAACAGTCATCGCACGCCCCAGTTGGTAATGCCGATGCCGCGACCTCTGCCGCGCCAGGCACATTCAGACGAACAATTGGCAAGGAAGTCGTCTTGCAAGCCGGTCCAATGGTTATGTCCCCTACCCTTCTTGCCATCGGCAGTTCAACGGGTGGGCCAAAGGCATTGTTCGAAGTTCTTAAACACTGCAAAGACATACACATACCGATCGTGATTACTCAGCATATGCCAAAAACCTTTACCAAAATTCTGGCGCAGCATATTCAGCAGCATACAGGCATCGAAAGTTTCGAGGCCGAGGATATGATGAAACTGGAAAACGGCAAGGCCTATGTCGCGCCGGGCGGTTTCCACATGACACTGGTCAAAGATGGCGGAAACGTTATTATCCGCACGACAGAAGACCCGCCGGAGAATTTTTGCCGTCCATCGGTTGAACCCATGTTGCGTACGGCCTTAAAAATCTATGGCAACAAAATGTTGACCGTCATTTTAACCGGCATGGGTCACGATGGCGTGCACACATGCAAAGAAATTGTTGACGCAGGTGGAAGCATCATTGCACAAGATAAACATACCAGTGTCGTATGGGGTATGCCCGGTGCCGTTGCCGAAGCCGGTCTATGTAAAGAAGTCCTTCCCGTTGAGAATATTGGACCGCGCATCAGAAAGATCATTGATAATAAATAGAACTACATAAGAATAACCATTATGGACGCAGCAGTTTTTGAAATTTTTCGTGACTTATTAAGTCGAACATCCGGCTTGGTAATAGGGCCCGACAAAACATACCTGCTTGAATCGCGGCTATCACCAGTTGCAAAAAAATGGGAAATGAATACCCTTGCCGATATTGCAAACGCCATAAAAACAACAAATGACAATAAACTTGTAAACGATGTCATTGAGGCTATGACGACAAACGAGACCTCGTTTTTCCGTGATATAAAGCCATTTGAACATCTTAAAAATATTGTCCTCCCGGAGCTCGCCGAAAAACGCCAGTCCGGCAAAAGCATCCGCATTTGGTCCGCCGCATGTTCCAGCGGACAAGAGGCTTACTCAATCGCCATGACAATCAAAGAACATCCGGCACTTCAGGGATGGAGCGCGGATATCAAGGGCACAGACATTTCCCATGAAATTATGGACCAGGCACGAAAAGGTCAGTTCTCACAATTCGAAGTACAACGCGGATTGCCCATCCAGTTACTAATGAAATACTTCTCGCAGGAAGGGACGCATTGGCACCTGAAAGATGAAATAAAAAAAATGGTGTCCTTTGATTATTTAAACCTTCTAGAACCCGCCGCCGCATTAGGAAAATTTGATATCGTATTTTGTAGAAATGTTTTGATTTATTTTAATGAAGAAACAAAACGAAAAGTGCTCGACATGATTGCCTCACATATGCAAGATGATGGCTATCTGTTTTTGGGTGGTGCAGAAACCGTTCTTGGTATCACGGATGCATTCATCCCGAAACCGGATGCAAGAGGATTGTATATTAAGAAAACGTAATTATGGAACAGCACAAAAAAGAAACGACGGTATTTACAGACCCAAAAGCCATTAAACCACAAAACGCACTTATTTCCGTATCAGATAAAACGGGTTTGAGTGATCTGGCACAAACACTCCACAAATTCGGCATTAATATTCTTTCAACCGGCGGCACGGCTAAGGCCATTTCCGAACTCGACATCCCTGTGACCGAAGTATCGGATTATACCGGTTTTCCAGAAATGATGGATGGCCGCGTCAAAACATTGAACCCTATGGTTCACGGCGGTATTCTTGCCAAACGTGATGATACGCAACATACCGATGCGATGAATGAGCATAATATCAAGCCAATCGATATTGTAATTATCAACCTATATCCATTCGAAGAAACGGTTAAACAACATTCCGATGATGTATCGCGCTGTATAGAAAATATCGATATCGGCGGGCCTGCGATGATCCGTTCCGCCGCAAAAAATTACCGTCATGTCGCCGTTATCACCGACCCGACTGACTATAAATCATTGATCAATGACCTGAATTCGTATGATGGAACGATAACATACGCACTGCGCCAGCATTTGGCCGCAAATGCATTTGCACGTACCGCCGCCTATGACTCCGCCATCGCCGGATGGTTTTCCGGTATGAAAGAAGAAGACACGTTCCCGCGTTACATCAGTTTTGCCGGCTACAAAAAACAGAACCT
>JAUICS010000423.1 GCA_030427765.1 Alphaproteobacteria bacterium | reverse complement strand
TGTAATATTCGCAGATGGAAAGGCCCCGCCTCCGCCTTTGAATGACATAGACGGTTTTGTGCAAAGGTTAAATGCTCATACGGGTCACATCGATGGCGTGAATGGTTACTGCTATATCTGTATACACGCTCCCGATCCTTATACGTCGTAATAACGCATTGATGGTTCGCATCAAACATATAAAGACCATAAATATTGCCCTCAAGCGTAAATTTTTCATCACCCGGAATCGCATGTGAAACGAGTTGTAATGCCAAAAGAACACTCATAAAGCCCCACCCCAAAAATGATGCTTTATTGTGCGGAACACTGGGTGTTGTATCCTTAAAAAACCAGAACATGATGACCAGTGGCGGCACAATAATAAGCGGGTAATAATACCCGACAAGAAGCCCCGAATACAAATGAAACGTAAAGAAGAATACAAACACAGATGTCTGTAATAATTTGTTTTTACTAAATAAAAACCAGGCGGCAATCATTTCGGCGATAATCAATGCATTTGTAAAAATCGGCAAATATGCATCCGGATATAAAGGCAGTCCACCAACCAATGTTGAAAAATATGTGCCCAATATCCATGTTTCATGAATCTTTATCGCGGTCGACAGGAAGTAAAAAAAGACAATGGAAAACGCCAGAAAAAACCGTTTATGCGGCAAGAACAAAAATATGATAGAGAAGGCCGTTTGGTAATATTGGAAATTACCGTGATACCCTGCATGGATAAGGGTGAAATATGTTTTTGTCAGAAACAGGATAAGTACGCCCCCATGGGCAAGCATCCATTTTCCCTTCATCGCGGCATAGGCACAAAGCACCATAAGCCCCATAGCCAGCATAAATACAATTTGCTGCGAGTACCCGTATGGGAGGGTTTCAAGGAATATCCAGTCGCGGCAGCCTTGAAAAAACGGCCAACACAAACGCTTTGGCACAAAATCAAGATGCGATTGTAATGCCGTTTCTGCGGCAAAAACCCAGTCTTTGAATATCAATGCGTATGAAAATACCAAATACCCGAAAAACCAGATAAGGGCTTTATCCTTCGGAATTTCATCAACGGAAAAAACGCGTTTATAAATGGCTGAAAATTGTGACATGCGTATTACCCAAAATGCACAAACGATACATTCAGGATAATATACCCTAGCTAAAACGTGAAGAATTTAGTTTTCGGGCGTTACTGTAAAACAGCCGGTGCAGGATGCATCGCAGATGACGTATAATCACCATCACGTGCGGACACCATATCAAAATTGGCCGGCTCACCCGTTTGTTCCCAATGCTGCGCAAATGTATGAAGTCGGTTCAGCGCCAATTCCATATCCGCATATGTAAGATTCACCAGATAGCCTGAATTATCATCAAATTCGTTTAACCCTTTTGGAACATCGCGGCCCGTTAAACCCAGATTTCCAGACACCATTTGCGGCGGTATAAACGTCAATTTTTCATTTACCGTATTTACAATGCGGAAATGAAACCGCGTTCCCTGCTTAATTACATCCAGATGTGAAAATTGCGATCCCTCACGCTCGAACCCGATTGGAATGCGCACATAATGCTGGTTTTCCG